>CAKOYC010000041.1 GCA_934130265.1 uncultured Bacilli bacterium | reverse complement strand
CTGAAGACACTACTATTGCTGACTTAGCAGTTGGTTTAGATTTAGGACAAATTAAGACTGGTTCTATGTCAAGAACTGATAGAATTTGTAAATATAACCAATTAATGAGAATTGAAGAAGAATTAAATAAATAATTATTATTAAATTATGAGAAATGCTAAAGATAAGTATCTTGCATTTCTTTTTTTTCTATGGTAGTATAGTGTTGTTTATTCATGGAGGTACATTTATGAAAATTGCATTAGTTATAATATCAATTTTATTAATTATTATTGTTTTGTTGCAAAGTAGTAAAGCTGAAGGTGGAGCACAAATTCTATCAGGTAATACTACAGATTTATTTAAGAATCGTAAAGAAAGAGGAGCAGAACTAGTAGTTACTAGAATAACTATGGTTTTAGGACTTGCATTTTTTGTTATTTGTTTAATAGAATCTTTCCTATAAACATTGACAAACAAAAAAAGTTATGATATTTTACAAGTAAGCACTGATAGGTGTTTTTCTTTTGATAAAAAGAAAGGGAGTTAAAAAAATGGCAAAAAAAGAAAAGAACTTAGAAGTTAAAGAGAAAACTACTAAGAAAAAAGAAACAAAAAAAGATGGAATTTGGGCTAAAATTGTCTTATTCTTTAAAGGAGTAAAATCTGAATGGAAAAGAGTTAAATGGCCTACTAAAAAAGAAATGATTAAATATTCTGTAGCAACAATAATTTTAATTGTAGGATGCTCAGTATTTTTCTATGTAATTGATGTTCTATTAGCACTTTTACATAGCTTAGGTAAATAGGAAGGTGAAATAATGGAAAAAGAATGGTTTGTAGTTAATACTTATTCAGGACATGAAAATAAAGTAAAAGAAAAATTATTAATGCGTGCTGAATCTATGGGGATGCAGGATTATATTTTTCGTGTTATTGTTCCTGAACAGGAAGAAACAGAAATAAAAGATGGTGTTACTAAAAAAAGAGTTAAGAAATTATTTCCAGGTTATATATTAGTTGAGATGGTTATGACCGATGAGGCTTGGTATGTTGTTCGTAACACTCCAGGAGTAACAGGATTTATTGGTTCAAGTGGAAAAGGAGCTAAACCTACTCCATTACCACCTCAGGAAGTTGATAATGTTTTAAAAGTTATGGGAATGTCACGTATTGATGTTGATAAGGACTTAAAAGTAGGAACAAAAGTTAAAATTATTGGAGGACCATTCACTGGTATGTTTGGTATTATTGAAGAAATTGATAGTAATAATCAAAAGATGGTTCTTAATGTGGATTTATTTGGACAGGAAACTCAAGTTGAAGTTGAATTTGAACAAATATCTAAGGCTTAGTTATGCAATCTCTAGAGGAAAAAATAAAGATTACTAATCTTTTATATAGGGATGCTTTAAAAAATGATTATCTTAATGATATAGAGAAAAGATTTATTTTAAATACTATATATTTGCAATTTTCTACTATTGAATCTAATTTAGATTTGGAAAGCTTTAATGAATGTTATCAGCAATTAGATGAAATGAAAAAAAGAATTTTTGCTGATATATCTCTTTATGAAAAATGGTTATTCTCTTGTGAATTCTATTCTTATAAGCTAATGGAAGAGGCAAAGGATGGTAAGAAATATGTGGAAATAGTAAATAAGAATAATGATATTATAAACTTTTTTCAATTGTATCAGTTTGCGAGTGAAACTACATCGTTTTATAAAAATTTGATAATATGTTCTTCAAGTGCAAATGATCATTTTATGAAGGATCAACTATTAATTGATTTTAAAAACAATGTTGTAGACACTAATAACGTGAATAGTCTAGATGAGCTTTCTTATATAATTGATGAAAGTTGCACTAGAATGGATAAAAATTGTAAAAAATTGCAAAAAATTAAGACAGAGTTCAATAAATGATTGATAAAAATTAAAAAGTATGATATTATTTAGGGGCTATATTAGTTTAATATAGATTAAGTGGGAAGCAAAAGTATAAAAAGCTATTAAAACCACTCGCGAAAACGAGGGAAGAAAGGATGTGTTTTTCGTGGCAAAGAAAGAAGTTGTAAAAAAAGTAGGTTTACAAATTCAAGCAGGAAAGGCTAACCCGGCTCCACCAGTTGGTACTGTACTTGGACCTTTAGGAATTAACTTACAAGAATTTTGTACTAAGTATAATGATGCAACAAGAGATAAAATGGGAGATGTTGTACCTGTTGAAATTTCAGTTTATGATGATCGTAGTTTTGATTTTGTAATTAAAACTCCACCTACAAGTTTCTTAATTAAGAAATATGCTAAAATTCAAAAAGGTTCTGTAAAAGGAAAAAATGAAATTGTAGCTACATTAACTGAAGATCAACTTAAAGAAATAGCAGAAATTAAATTACCAGATTTAAACTGTTATGATGTTGAAGAAGCTAAGAAAATAGTTGCAGGAACTGCTAAAAATATGGGCGTTGCTGTAGAAGAAAATAAGTAATAACATATAGGTTTAGAGCCTATGTGGGAGGAAATTAAGCTTTGCTTACCCCGTAAAAACCACATAAGGAGGAATAAAAATGAAGAAGAGAAGCAAAAAATATTGTGAAGCTCTTAAAAAAGTAGAAAAAGGTAAATTCTATACTAAAGAAGAAGCTGTTAAATTAGTAAAAGAAACAAGTGTTACATCATTTGATGCTTCAATTGAGATTGCAATGAGACTTAATCTTGATACTAAAAAAGCAGACCAACAATTAAGAGGAGCAATAGTTTTACCAAAAGGAACTGGAAAAACTACTAAAGTTCTTGTTATTGCTAAAGGAGATCAAGCTAAGGCTGCTCAAGAAGCAGGAGCTGATTATGTTGGAGATACTGATATGTTAGAGAAAATCGAAAAAGAAAATTGGTTCGATTTTGATACTATGATTGCCACTCCAGATATGATGCCTTTACTTGGTAGATTAGGACGTGTTTTAGGACCTAAAGGATTAATGCCTAACCCTAAGACTGGTACTGTTACCACTGATGTTGCTAAAGCTGTATCTGATGCTAAAGCTGGTCGTGTAGAATACCGTACTGATAGTTTTGGAAATATTCATGCTATCATTGGTAAGGCTTCATTTACTGATGAAGATTTATTATCTAATATGAATGCTTTTGTAGGACAAATTATTAAGATTAAACCAGCAACTGCAAAAGGTGAATATATTAAGAATGTTTCAATTTCATCAACAATGGGTCCTGGAATAAAAATTGATACAAATAGTTTTGACAAATAGTAATTAATAATATATAATAGTGTTAATTTGTTGGTGCCAAAGACAGTAGGTATAAAAATAAATCCTACCGAGGACAACGTTTCGTTAGAAAGTTCTCGAAGTCTTTTGAGAACTTTTTTGCACCTTCAAACTAGATAGGAGGATGTTATGGCAAATAAGAAAATCTTAGAGAAAAAGCAAACAGTAATCGATGAAATCAAAGATAAAGTTAATGATAGCTCTAGTTTTGTATTATTCGATTATCGTGGTTTAACAGATGCTGAAATTAAAGAATTAAGATGTGCTTTAAGAAATGCTGATGCTAATTATAAAGTTTATAAGAATACATTAATGGCAAGAGCTTTCAATGATCTTAACATTGATTTATCATCATCTTTAGAAGGACCAAGTGCTTTTGCTTATAGTAAGGATCAAGTAGCACCTATTAAAGTATTATCTGATTTTGCAAAAGATCATGAAGCTTTAGTATTAAAAGTTGGTGTAGTTGATGGTGAAATAGCTGATACTGAAAAGTTAAAAGAATACGCAACTATCCCATCAAGAGATGGATTACTTACTATGCTTGCTGGTGGTATGATAGGACTTGTTCGCGACCTATCAATCTGCTTAAATTTATATGGTGAACAAAAAGAAGAAAGTGAAAAATAAGGAGGAAATAAAATGGCAAAATTAACAAGAGATGAATTTATTAGCTCATTAAAAGAAATGAATCTTTTAGAAATTAAAGAATTAGTAGACGCAATGAAGGAGGAATTTGGTGTTGATCCATCTGCTGTAGCTGTTGCTGCTGCTCCAGCTGCTCAAGAAGATCAAGGACCTGCTACTGTTACAGTATCTATTTCTGATGCTGGAGCTGCTAAAGTAGCTGTTATCAAAGTAGTTCGTGAAATTACTGGTCTTGGATTAAAAGAATCTAAAGATTTAGTTGATAACGCTGGTTCTCCAATCAAAGAAAACATTTCTATGGAAGAAGCTAATGAAATTAAAGCTAAGCTTGAAGAAGCTGGAGCTACTGTTGAAGTTAAGTAATTGATGTAAAACAGGTACAAAAATAATAAATTAATTTTAGAAAAGGTAGCAATATGCTATCTTTTTTGTTATCCTAATAATAGGAGGCTTGTAACTATGGTTTGTGATAAATGTAAGAAAAAGATTGATACTTACCCTTGCTATATATGTGGTTATGAAGGAAAAGAAAGTGAAAAACAAGTTTCTTCCTTTTCTATTACAGATATTATAGATCAAGTATTTCATCCACCATATCAGGATGATTCTAAGAAAGAGCTTTTAATAATCTTCTTATCTTGTGTAATTGGCTTTATTACCTTTTTAGCTAATTTGTTATTTTTTAAAGGGAAAAATTTAACTTTAATGGCATCATATGGAATTAACCCTTATGTTCAGTTACTAGTAGCCATAGTATTTGGAACATTTTTCTATTATCACCGAAAAGTTTCTTGTCTTACTTCCTTTGTTACTTGTGTAGTTATATCAGCTTTTAATTTTTTTATAACAGCCTTAACATTGTTTAGTAGGACTTATTCTTTTGTTTATTTGCTTCTTCTTTATTATTTATTCATGAAAGTTTTCTTTACCTTCTTTATGAAGAAAATATCTAGTTATTGGCTTATACCAACAATATTTATGTATTATGCAATTAATTACTTTTTAATATCATTGACTTTGATATTACTATATTGTTAGATTTAGTAAAATATTGTTAACTAGTAGCAAAAAAGCTAAAAAAATGTTGACGATTTAATAAAAGTATTGTATTATAACCATACGAAAGGAGACAACTGTTTATCTATAATGATGGAAGGTTGTCTTTTTCTTGTTTGGAGTGATAAAATGAGTCACTATTTTGAAAATGACCAAAATTTAAAAAGTCAGTTAAAAAAGACTAATTGTTCAATCTTTAATAGAGAATTTACTTTCTATACTGATAATGGTGTTTTTGCTAAGAAAGGTGTAGATTATGGAAGTAAATTATTATTAGAATCAATTAAAACTGATAACTATAGTAGTATTCTTGATGTAGGATGTGGTTATGGAACATTAGGGATAATTTTAAATAAAAAATATAATTGTTATACAACTATGGTTGATGTTAATAAAAGAGCTTTACATTTAACTAAAAAAAATATAATAGAAAATAAGTGTGATAATGTAGAAGTATTTGAAAGTGATGCTTATCAAAACATAGATAAGAAATATGACTTGATAGTTACTAATCCACCGATTCATGCTGGTAAAAAGAAGGTCTATGAGATATTAATAGATGCTAAGAAATATCTTAATGATAATGGTAAACTTTACTTTGTAATTCATAAAGATCAGGGAGCCAAATCGGTAGTAAAAGATTTAAGTGATATTTATAAAATTGAAGCAGTAAAAAAAGATAAAGGTTTTTTCATAATTTTAGCTGAAAACAGTTGACTTGTTGCTAAGATTGTGTTAATAATATAAATTGGCAACGTGTTATTTTTAGAGTAACATTTGTACGAAAAATTGTGTATAGGGGTGAAGATGAGTGGCATATAAAATAGTAAAATATGGAAAACATCGTGAAAGAAGAAATTATTCAAAAATAAGAAATACTTATGAATTAAAGGATTTATTGGAAATTCAAAAGAAATCATATGATTGGTTTATTACTACAGGAATCAAAGAGGTATTTGATGATTTATTTCCTGTGGAAAACTTTTCTGGAACTTTATCTTTAGAGTTTGGTGATTATCATTTTGATAGCCCAAGATATACTATTAAAGAAAGTAAAGACAGGGAAACAACTTTTGCATCTCCTTTGAAAGTTGATGTTCGTTTATTTAACAGAGAAACTGGTGAAGTAAAAGAGCAAGAAATTTTTATGGGTGATATGCCTACTATGACTGATAGTGGTACCTTTGTAATTAATGGTGCAGAACGTGTTATTGTATCACAATTAGTACGTAGTCCAAGTGTTTATTATAATAGAGAGATAGACAAAAATGGTCGTGAGCTAATTACATCTCAAATCATTCCTACACGTGGTACTTGGTTAGAATTTGAAGCTGATGCTAGAGATGTTTTATATGTAAGAATTGATAGAACAAGAAAGGTAACACTTACTACTCTTTTACGTGCTTTTGGACTTTCTTCTGATGAAGAAATCTTAAAGATGTTTGGAGAAGATGATTACTTAAAAAATACTATTCAAAAAGATTCAACTAAGAATACAGATGAAGCCTTAATTGAAATATATGAAAAATTAAGACCAGGTGAACCGGCTACTCTTGACTCTTCTAAGAACCAAATTATTACTAGATTCTTTGATGAATTTCGTTATGATTTAGCTAAAGTTGGACGTTATAAGTTCAATAGAAAATTAAATATAATAGATCGTTTGTTAAATCAAACATTAGCTGAAGATGTAAAAGTTAATGGTGAAGTTAAATTTAGTAAAGGAACTAAGATTAATAAAGATGTATTCTTAGAATTAAAAGATATTCTTGCTGACGGTTATGGGGTTAAAGAAGTAACAGTTAATGAAGACTTAGATACTTATAATAAGATTCAAGAAATTAAGATAGTTGATCCATCAGATAAGAAGAAAAACTTAACAGTTATTGGTAATGATCAAACATTAGAAGTTAAAAGATTAACTATTTCTGATGTATATGCTTCAGTATCTTACTACTTAAATTTATTACATGGTGTTGGTAACTTTGATGAAATAGATCATTTAGGAAATAGACGTATTCGTCAAGTAGGAGAACTTTTACAGAATCAATTCCGTATTGGTGTATCAAGAATGGAACGTGTTATTCGTGAGAGAATGACTACTCAAGAAATGGAAGAAGTAACTCCTAAGACATTAATTAATATTCGTCCAGTAACAGCTGCTATGAAAGAATTCTTTGGAAGCAGTCAGTTATCACAATTCATGGACCAGACTAATCCAGTTGCAGAACTTACTAATAAAAGACGTTTATCAGCTTTAGGACCAGGTGGACTTTCTCGTGATAGAGCAGGTGTTGAAGTTCGTGACGTTAATGCTTCTCACTATGGTAGAATTTGTCCAATAGAGTCACCTGAAGGACCAAATATCGGACTTATTACTTCACTTGCTAGTTATGCTAAGATTGATGAATATGGATTTATAATGACTCCATATCGTAAAGTTGAAAATTGTAAGATAACAGAACATGTGGATTATTTAACAGCTGATGAAGAACAAGATTATATAATCAGTCAATCTACAGTAAATACAAATGAAGATAATGTAATTATAGATAAACAAGTATCTGCAAGATTCCGTGATGAGAATATTCTTGCTAAACCAGAGCAAGTTGATTATATTGACGTATCACCGCAACAAGTTGTATCTGTAACAACAAGTTGTATTCCATTCCTAGAACATGATGATGCTCATAGAGCTTTAATGGGAGCTAACATGCAACGTCAAGCTATGCCACTTTTAAAAACAGAAGCTCCTTATATTGGAACTGGTGTTGAACATATTGCAGCAAAAGACTCAGGAGTTTGTATTGTTGCTAAAGCAGATGGTATTGTTTCTTATGTAGATGCTAAAAAGATTAAAGTAAAAACTAAGAATGGTGAAGATACTTATTATTTGGCTAACTTCGAACTAGCAAACTCAGGAATTTGTAATCATCAACGTCCAATTGTTCAAGTTGGTGAAGAAGTAGAAGCTGGTAAAACAATTATTGCTGATGGTAATAGTACTGATATGGGTGAACTTGCTCTTGGTAAAAATGTTACAGTAGCATTTATGACATTTAATGGTTATAACTATGAGGATGCAGTAATATTAAATGAAAACTTAGTAAAAGATGATAAATATACATCACTTCACTTGGAAGACTATGAAATGCAATGTAGAGAAACTAAACTTGGACCAGAAGAGATTACAAGAGATATTCCAAATGTTAGTGAAGAAGCAAGAAAGAATCTTGATGAAAATGGTATTGTAACTATCGGAACTGAAGTTAAAGAAGGAGATATTCTTGTTGGAAAAGTTACTCCAAAAGGAATGGCTGAATTAACTAGTGAAGAAAAATTATTACATGCTATCTTTGGTGAAAAGACTCGTGAAGTTCGTGATACTTCATTAAGAGTTCCACATGGTGGGGATGGTATTGTTCACGATATCAAAATTTATTCAAGAAAAGACAATGATGAATTACCTGCTGGTGTTTCTAAAGTAATTAGAGTATATATTATTCAAAAGAGAAAGATTCAAGTTGGAGATAAGATGTCTGGTCGTCATGGTAACAAAGGTGTTATTTCCCTTATTC
>CAKOYC010000040.1 GCA_934130265.1 uncultured Bacilli bacterium | reverse complement strand
CAATTAGATAGATTATACCAAAATAGATAATTGTCTTAATAAAAGCACTACTTGAAAAGACAAACTTAAATTTAGTTAAATTCACTTCAAACATACTAGCTACTAAAACACTCATCAGTTGTGATAAAATAACACCTAGTAATAAACCAACTCCTAAAGATAGAAAACCAATTAGTAGCGTTTCAAGAAATAAAATCAAAGATATTTTTCTTTTACTCATACCAAGTGTTAAGTAAATAGCAAACTCTTTATTTCTTCGCTTCATCAAGAACCTTGAAGCATAGATTATCAAAAATCCTAGGATAAATGATACAAAGACACTAACCGCTGATAAGATATTATTCATAAGTCTAATAATTTCATAAGTTGATTTTGATAAATTCATCATAGCAGTCTGACTATCTATAGAGTTAAAAACATAGAAAATACTAACTCCTAACATAAGAGTAAAGAAATAAATGGCATAATCTTTTATACTCTTAGCAATATTTTTAACTGATAGTTTACAAAGCATCATTCAAATCACCACCAAGTACTGTTACAACATCTATTATCTTATCAAAGAACTCTTTTCTTGTTGAATCACCTTTATGTAATTCACTAAATATCTTTCCATCTTTAATAAAGATTACTCTACTAGCATAACTTGCCGTAAAAGCATCATGGGTAACCATAAGAATAGTAGCTGCTAATTCTTGATTTAAATAATTAAACTTTTCTAATAACATTCTACTAGACTTAGAATCAAGGGCTCCTGTTGGCTCATCTGCTAAGACTAACTTAGGATTAGTAATTATAGCTCTAATAGATGCAATTCTTTGTTTTTGTCCGCCACTCATCTCATAAGGATATTTATTTAAGATATTAGTAATATCTAACTCTTTAGCTAATTTACTAACTCTTTTTTCTATCTCTTTATAAGGTACATTTTGAATAGATAAAGCAAGGGCTATATTCTCATAACCAGTTAAGGTATCCAAAAGATTAAAGTCTTGAAAGATAAAACCTAACTCTTCCCTTCTAAACCTATCTAGCTTATTACCCTTAAGTTTAGTAATATCTATATCTCCTAGATAAATATGTCCTGCTGTTACCTTATCAATAGTTGAAATACAGTTTAACAAAGTAGTCTTACCACTACCACTTGCTCCCATAATAGCTACAAATTCTTGTTTAGCCACTGAAAATGATAAGCCATCTAAAGCTTTTGTTAAACTAGATCTTGCTCCATAATATTTTTGAATATTATCGATTTTTAATAATTCATTCACTTTTAAATCACCTCACTTACCATATTAATAGATATTATTCATTTTGTCGTATTTCTAATATTACAGTATCTTACAATTTTGTAATACTACTATAATTATTATAGAAATCATTAATTCCAAAGGTAATAGTAACTAAAGTATATGAGTTAATAGTAGATTCTATCTCTAACTTATGACCTAATTTATCACAAAGCTTCTTAGCAATATATAATCCCATTCCTGTTGACTTACTATTATAAATACCATTACTACCAGTAAAAGATTTATTAAAGACTTTAGGTAAATCGTTTTTAGAAATACCCCAACCATTATCAAGAACAGTAAGTTTAATCTTATCTTTTTCTAAGAAAGCATCTATTTTAATATAACTATTCTTTATATTTCTTTTATACTTAATACTATTATTAATAACTTGATTTAAAATAAACTCTAACCATTTATAATCAGTAACTACTTTTAAAGAGTTAGTATTTACTATAAAATCAATATTATTTTCTAATAAATCATCTTTATTTTTTAAAGCTACTCTACTAATTACTTTATCTAAACTAACTGTTTGAAAAGTAAAGTCTTCTTCTAAGTAATTACTTCTTACATAATATAGTATTTGATCAAGATAGTTATCTAATCTTTTAAGTTGAAATAAATACTTGTTATCTATCTCTTTATGATTATTAGTCATCAACATAAGAGTAGCGAGTGGCATTTTAACTTCATGTATCCACATTTCAATATAATCTTTAAAGTCTTCTAGATTAAGTTTATACTTATCAATTTCTTCAAGCATGGACTTATCAGTTTCATATAGTACTTGTTTAATTAGTTTTCCTTCATAGAAACTAGGATTATCTATCGTTTCCATAACCAAGTATTTTTTATCAAGTCTATCTAGATTATTAATTAGATTCCAGTAGAAGGTTTTCTTTCTAAAGTAGTCATAAAAGAAGATAGTAATACTATTTATTATAAGAATAAAAGAAACCATCAAAGTTAAAAAGATAGATACTTTAAAAGCTAGTAGTAAGAAGATGATTAATAAAATAGCAAGTAAATTTATTAAAATGATAAATATTTTATCTTTAAAGTAACTAGTTAATTTCATAATAAAATGTATCCTTGTCCTTTTCTAGTTTCAATTACATTGCTATAACCAAAGTCTTTTAGTTTAGTTCTTAATCTACTAATATTTACTGTTAAAGCATTATCATTTATATACTCTTCATTATTCCACAATTCACTCATTAATTCATCGCGACTTACTATTCTATTTTGATTATTAAGCAAGTATAGAAAGATTATCATTTCATTTTTAGTTAATTCTATACTTAGATTATCTTTAGTTAAGACTCCTCTATTTTGATAGACATCTAAATCTCTGTATTTAAGTTTATCCTTCACTTGATTTACTCTTTTAAAAACATTTTGAATTCTAAGAAGTAAGATAGTCGGATTATATGGCTTAGTGATAAAGTCATCTGCTCCATAAGATATTGATAACACCTCATCTATTTCACTTGCTCTACTAGTTAAAATAATAACTGGTACACTACTTTTTTTTCTAAGTTCTTTTAGTAAACGTTCACCATTTAGGTATGGTATATTTACATCAAGTAGTACCAAATCAGGATTAGTCTTTAAAATATATTCTTTAGCATGCAAAAAGTCATTAAGAATTAAAGCATCATAAGAAGCATTTTCTAACAAATCTTTTAATTCTTCTTGCATACTACTATCATCTTCTACTATTAGTATTTTTTTATTCATTTTTCTTCACCGTCTTAATTATAGCATCTATTTAGATAAAGTTTTATTACATTTTTGTAAGAATTATTACTACGAGAAAAGTATAAATTTTTATCAAATATTATTATCTAACTAATTTTATGATAATATGTATATAGATGGAAAAAGTTTCATCTAACAAAATGATACATTTGATTTGTTAAGTCAGATGATTTTTATTTAAACAAAAGTATAAATAATATTAGTATAACTAGACATAAAAAATATTCTCTTTTGGTACTATAAAAGTGTAATAATTAATTACAGAAATGTGATTGAATATTACACTTCTTTTTATTATGATTGAAGTGATTGGATAACGTGCCTCTTTTAGAGATAAAGTTCTCGTTAACAAAAGTGTTATCCAACCTTCACATAATATATTCGTTTAAGCAAGTTGAGATTGAAATAGTTCTCGTGTAAAGAACCAAAATGAGGATATGTTGAGGAGTTGGAACCAATCATAATTAAGAAGAATAGGAAGGAAAAGAAAATGAAGTATGGAGTTGGAATTGATGTTTCAAAAGGTAAAAGTACAGTAGCTATATTAAGCATTGAAGGAGAAGTAATTGAAGAACCATTTGAAATAAATCATGATATTAATGGATTAAATTCATTGGGAGAAAAATTAAAAGATATTTCTAAGGAAGATTTAAAAATTGTTATGGAAGAAACAGGAACATATCACTTACCAGTGTTAGGATATTTACTTGATAAAGGATATTTTGTAGTTGCAGAAAATGCCTTAAAAATAAAAAAGTATTTGGATCGAGGGTTAAGAAAAGCAAAGACAGATAAAAAAGATTCTTATAAATTAGCTGAGTATACTTGTGATAATTGGTATAAGCTTAATAAAGCAAGAGAAAATGATGAAACTTATGATAATCTTAGATTCTTATCAAGACAATATATAAATAATATAAATATTCAAATTAAACAGAAAAATAATTTTTCTAACTTGTGTGATTTATTATTTCCTGGATATTATCAAATGTTAAATGAAAATAATTTTACATTGGGACTAGAAATATTCAAAAAATATTATCATCCAGAAATTGTTACAAATAAAAAACAATCTCAGTTTGTTGATGAGATTGATAAATTAGCAAAAAAATTAGGACATAAGGGAGCAGGAATAACTCTAGCTAATAAGATTTATTTACTTGCTCAAAAAACTATTTCTCCACGTCCTAATAATGAATTTGCACAACTATCAGCAATTAGTTGTGCAGATGCTTTAATTTTAACAATTAAAACAACTACTACAATTATAACAGAAATGGACAAACTTGCAAGAGAGCTACCAGAATATGATGTGATAAGTGAAATACCAGGATGTGGCAAAAAACTAACTTCAAGGGTAATAGCAGAGATTGGGAATGTCAGAAGGTTTAAGAATGCAGGAAGCATTATAGCTTATGCTGGCTTAGATGCCCCACCATATCAATCTGGACAATTTGAAGCAACAAATAGGCATATATCCAAACGGGGAAATAAGTATCTAAGAAAAACGGGATATGAAGTAATGAAATCCATAAAAAGTAGTTGTAGATCAGACAATGAGTTAAAATCTTATATTATTCAAAAAGAAAATGAAGGAAAACTAAAAAAAGTAGCAAAAATAGCAGGATTAAATAAGTTTTTGAGAATGTACTATGGAATAGTAAAAAAGAAATATAAAGAATTAAAAATGTGGTAATTATTATTTAATATGTTAAAAAAGACCTATCAATAGGTCTGCGTTAGCATGTTTAAAAATATAATTTGAAAAAATTAAAAAAATTTTATCAAAAACTATTGATTTTTATTAGCAAGTTTTGTTATAAATATCAACACTCTTTTATTTATAAGTTAGAAGAAAAAATATCTAACATTTCAAATGTATCAAAATTATAGTAACTAATTAGTATATATCAATAGAACAGGCTAAAAATATAGTACGAAAAAAATGCAAATTTTCATTAAGAATTGTTATCTAACTAATTTTATGGTAATATGTATATAGATGAAGGAAACTTCATATAATAAAAAAGGATACATTTGATTTTGCGGATCAGATGCTTTCCTTATTAAGGTGTTGCACCTGAAATCAACCAAAGTTGAAATCAGATGCTTTTTTTCTTAATGAAATAAGAATATTAAATTTTCTATTATTAATAGAAAGATTATGACATATAGAAAAAATTCTCTTTTTGTCATAAGCATCACTCCCTTCTATTTATTAATTAGAAGGGAAAGCATCTGATATTTCAAATGTATCCGAATTAATAGTAACAGACTAATTAGTATATATCAATAGAACAAGCTAAAAATATAGTACGAGAAAAATGAAAACTTTTATTAAGAATTGTTATCTAGCTAATTTTATGGTAATATGTATATAGATGAAGGAAACTTCATACAATAAAAAGGATACATTTGATTTTGCTCATCAGATGCTTTCCAAGTTAATGTATACGCACCTGAATTCAACAACTGTTGAATCAGATGCTTTTTTCTTAATTAAATAAGAATATTAGGTTTTCTATTATTAATAGAAAAATTATAACATATAGAAAAAATTCTCTTTTTGTCATAATCATCACTCCCTTCTATTTATTAAATTAGAAGGGAAAGCATCTGATATTTCAAATGTATCCGAATTAATAGTAACAGACTAATTAGTATATATCAATAGAACAAGCTAAAAATATAGTACGAGAAAAGTATAAATTTTATTTAATAAAAATAAGTCTATTGCTATCAGCTAAATTCAATGGTAACTTATAAACAGATGAGAAAAACTCATCTGAAGGGCACATTTGATTTAGACAGTCAGATGTTTCACGTGTTTTGAGTAGCACCTGAATTCAACAAATGTTGAAAGAAAAACACTATTTCTAAAGATTAGACTTAGTGTTTTTTCTATTAACATATTTATCTTTTAAATAGTCCTGTTCATCTTGATACCAGTTACCTCTTTTAATAATATGTGAGTACTCTCTTCTAAATTTCTTATCACTTTTAACAATTCTTCTTTTTTTATAAACTAATCTTTTTAAATACCTTTCTAAGAAAAACTTTTCATAATAATACTTTAAATACTTTTTTTCTTTTATAAGTCTTAATAATATTAAAATAAACATTAATAAAAAATAAGTACTAGGATAAATTAAAAAGAATAAAAAGATTCCTGCTAAAGTTAAATAAGAGATAAAGAAGGTAACCTTATAACTATCTTGATAAGCGATAAAATAACAAAGAAATACCTCTATTATTCTCCCACCATCTAAAGGATAAATCGGTAATAGATTAAAAACTAAAATATTATAATGAACAAGAGTAAGTAGTTTTAACTGATAAGATGTAGTAAGAAAACTCTTAAAAAGCAGGTAGAAAACACACTGTGTAACTGGTCCCATAATAAGGACTAATAATTCTTCTATTATAGGACAATTAATAGAAGATGAAAACTTAGCTATTCCTCCAAAAGGATAAAAAGTTATCTCCTTAGCATCCCATTTAAAAAGACAAGCAGTAAAGAAATGTCCACATTCATGAACAAATAACAATAAAAAAGAAAGTAAGATTAAATAAAACTGTCCTGTTATAACGGCTAGGAAAAGGAATAATAAACAAGACTTATGAAACTTAACTTTTTGCAAGATAGCTTTGATAATCTACAAATTTTCCTTCCTTTTGAAATACTAAATATAAAGTCTTATTATCAACTTGTCCTATTAAAGAACCCTTCTCTACATAATCATAAAGTTTAACATTAGCTTGCTTAATATTTCCATACCAAACATCTACTCCATTCATCTGTTGAACAATAACTACCTGCTTATAATTTTCTTTTTCACCAATATATACTACTATTCCACTTTCAAGTGATGGAATCATATACTCGCTACTAACCGTTAACTTAACCCCATCATGATATAAACTCTTATCCTTATAAGATAGCTTTTCATTAAAGACCTCTTCATCAGTTACTATTTTATCAAATGTTAAACTAGTTCCAAACTTCTCCTGCAAGAAATTCTTAACTACGGAAAAAGGGAAATTCTCTTCATAAACATAATGATAAAAAGTCTTCTTGAAATTATTATTCATCTTGAAACCTATAAGTAAAATAAGTGTTACTATAATTGTTATTAAGACTCTTAGAACTATATTTTTAAAAAGATTGTTTTTAATTTTACTAGATTTATTATCTTTATAAAACTTTGATTCAACCATTATCGTCACCTAGTAAAGTATATGTATGAAAGATAAAAAAAAGAAAAGACTAATTTAGACGTCTTTTGCGTTTAGTTCTTCTAGAAATTAAATATAATATATCACCATAAATAACATTTAGAATTAAGCTATGTACTATCAAATAAAAAACTTCACTAGTAGTAATAGGTACTATATTAAAGATAAATAATAAGAAAGATAAAACAATTTCATAAATAGCAATAATTAAACAGATAGAAAAAGCCGTTGTTAAGATATTAACCTCTAACTTCTTATATAAATATTTATAAATAATTGCTAGTAATAAGAAAAGAATAGCATTTGTAAATAATAAGTTAGTATAGAATAAATCATATAAGAAACCAACTATAAAAGCTATAATTAAATACTTATTCTCATCTTTTTTTAAAAAAGGATAAATAACTAGTAGGGCAACTATTGTTAATAAAGGATTAAATAAGGTAATATCTCCTAACATATAGTCTAGATAATTTGATAAAACTCCATCTAAAAGAAAAGAAATAATTAAAGTTAAATAAACAAAGAACATATCTACTTCTCCCCTTTTAAGACTGTTACATAATGAATACTATTAAAGTTTTGATTAGTCTTAATAGCTAATGTTTTACTAAGACCATATTTGTCAGTGGAGATAGATTCTACTTTCCCAATATAAATTCCTCTTGGAAACATCCCACCTAAGCCACTAGTTGTTACTGAATCATCTTTCTTAATATCAATATTACTATCTACTCCACTAACTAATATCTCATTTTTCTTTTTATCATAACCACTTAAGATAGCGTTAGTTTCTCCATTTGAAGTAGTAATAGCTACAGATACTTTATTATTAACATCATTAGCCGTAATAAGTTTAACAGTAGCAGACTTATTAGTTACTTTCTCTAGCTTACCAATTAAACCATTCTTAGTAATAACAACCATATTTTCACCTAAACCATCAGCTTTACCTTTATCAATAGTAAGAGTTTGATACCAATAACTCTTATTTCTATTTACAACAGTAGCATTAACAATCTCATAACCAGTTAAAGTTTGATTTAAGGCAAGTGTATCTCTTAACTGTTCTATTTCTTCTTCTAAGTGAACATTAATATTTTTTTGAATTAAATAACTCTTACTAGCATCTTTACCTTTTTCTTTATTTAAAGTAGTAAATGGCATCATTACAATCTTAGATATTGTAACTGCTCCATCCTTAAAGAATCCTTCTATAACCCCTATTTTTCTATTAGATGATAATGAATAAAATAGAAGGAAAAATGATATGAATATAGCACAAAAAACTATTATTATTTTTTTTCTTTTTTTCTTTTTCTGATACATACCTATCTTCCTTTCGCTACTTATCTAGTATACCTAAATCTCTTCTTTTTTTCAATTATTCTTATTTCTATTTTCAACAAAACTAAAATATTTATTCTCATTTACAATTAAGTGATCAAGTATATATATTCCATTAAAATCACCTAATTTTACTAAAT
>CAKOYC010000039.1 GCA_934130265.1 uncultured Bacilli bacterium | reverse complement strand
GTAATCACCATTTCTATATTCAACACCATTTGAAAGCATAAATTTACCGTCACCAAAATCAGAGTTAGCTTTTATACGAATATATTCCTTTCCTTGATATTCGTATTCTTCATAAGTTACAGGTTTAAATCCCGTATCATAGTCATCATATTTTACAGAATCAAATGTATAACTTCTTCCTGTTGTATTCATTCCCATATTATATTTTAATTCTAATGTCATTTGCATATCTTCAGAAGCAGCATTTTGAGGATATTCTCCATATTCTACTTCTTCTGTTCCATTGTATCCCCTCACTCTGTTCGGTGAGATTTTGGAAAAGATTACAGAAGATTGCAAAGCTGGGCGAACAGCACCATCGCGTCCATAGCTATAGTAGCCGCTCCTATCACCAAGATAGACCACGCAAACATCATTATCGTCCTCATCAGATCTAGTCCAAAACCAACCAGTTCTACCAGTTAAAGACCTATCTTCATCTATATTATAATCAGTATCTTTACATAAATAACTACCGGTTAAAATACATAAATCTGTAATTGCAGCTTCTGTTCCGTATTTTCTAATTACTTCTAATTGAGGTTCACTACTGTTTCCCCAAATTTGTCCTTCAGACAATAAAGTTAATTCTTGATTAATCATTTAAAACATCACCTCATATATTACTTCAGAATATAATGTTATTTTTACAAACATCATTATTATAAATAAATTATATCACATAAAAAAGCATTATTATAGTATCTAAATGTATGCCTTTTTTAAATAAATATAATTTTACTTTTTAGGAAATCTAACTATTTTTCCTTCATTAGAAAGAGTCTTTACTTTTACTTTCTTCAACTTATTAGCATAACCTTCTCTACTACTTTTATATAAAGTTTCTTCAGCTAGGACAGAATCTGCTAAAGAAGAGAATGTTACACTTTTCTTAGAATCTACTACGGTATAAGCAAAACTTCTTCCTAAAATATTTAAGGAAAGAGTTGGATTGCAAAGATTATCGTTATAATTTCTATGGCTTTTTTTTGTAGATTCAATTAATAATCTAATTGATTTATCAGCATCTTCCATTTTTATATTTAATTTATTTTCATACTCAACTCTTTTAGTATTTAATATATCATAAAGAACCTCATCATTTGGTTCATCAACAACTACCTTGTTAAATCTTCTTCTAAAAGCTTTATCTTCTAGTATATACTTTTCATATTCTAAAGTAGTAGTAGCTCCTATTATTTGTATCTTTCTATTACTTAAATAAGATTTCATAATATTTGCTATATCAATATTATCACTAGAGCCTTTACCCGCTCCCATAATCATATGTATTTCATCAATAAACAGTATTGTATTCTTATCTTTTTCTAAACTACTAATTAACTTATCAAGTTTAGCTTCTAAATCTCCTCTATAAGTAGTATTAGCCATCACCTTTACTAAATCTAAGAAAAATATCTTCTTATCTTTTAATATATTAGGAACCCTATTATGGTTAATAAGATATGCTAAATGTTCAACTACTGCTGTCTTACCAACACCAGCTTCTCCTGTTACAATTACATTACCAGGAGCAATTAAACTAGCTTCTAAATCTCTTATTTCTTTTTCTCTTCCTTTTATATTTTTACCAATATCACCAGTTAAATAGTAACCAAAATTAGTCAAATCCCTATTCTTTTTATTGGGTTTAACATTCTCCAAAGATGATTCTTCATCTAAGTTAAGTAACCCTTTACTTACCTCAGATATACTTATATTATTAACCTTAAAAAAACTCTTTATAGCATCACTATTATCATTATCTTCATAAATAACATTACCTGCTAAATTAATTATATCTATTTGATGCCATTCATAAGTTTTAGTTATTCCTTGTAAAAAGTATCCATAACCATGTATAAACTCTGACTCTAATTGATCAGGATATAGTTCTAAAGTGTCAGCTAAATCAACATCTAAATAATTAGTAATCTTTTCTATAGTTATGCCATATCTATTAAAATAATCATTTAATTTCTTATTGCTATCTAGAATAGCTATAAAAGTAGCAAAAAAATATTTATCTACTATATCCATTGACTTTTCCATAGAGTAAGAATAATAAGATATTTTTTTATCTTCTAACATTTTATATATTTTGATAGATTTAAAAACAACATCCTTAATTTCTTTTTTTACCTTAGATTTAAATTCTGAATAATCAGACTCAAACATAAAAACTCCCCCTTTTGATAGACAAAAGCAGAAAGATTATCTTCTTTCTACTCTTAGTCCTACAACTATATCATTTAATTCCATATCTTTTTCAATATTTTGATCTTCAATTAAAGAATCTGCTAATGTTTCATTCTTAATATATTCATCATATGATGCTAACATCTTATCAAACATTTCATCTCCATGATAATATAAGTTAATATGATCAGTTATAACAAAGTCTGCTTCTTTTCTTAAGCTTTGTACTTTTCGTACTACTTCTCTAGCAAGTCCTTCTAATATTAAGTCTTCTGTTAATGATGTATCAAGAACAATACTTGTCTTACCATTACTAGCAGCACAGTAACCTTTTTTATTTTTAAGAGTGGTTAATATCATATCTTCTGTAACATCAATTTCTTCTCCTAAGAAGTTCATCTTAAAGTATCCTGCTTTTATCTTATTAACATCATTAATATCTAGCTTACTAACTGCTTCTTGAAAGTCTTTCATCTTAGATCCCAATACCTTACCTACTACTTTAAAGTTTGGTTTAACAATATAATCCATATACTCAGTCATATCATCTTTATATACGATTTCTTTAATATTAAGTTCTTCTTTAATAATACTTTCAAAGTCTTCAATAACTGCTTCATCAACAAGTGGTAAAATCATAAAGTTAAGGGGTTGTCTTACTTTAATAGCAGCATCTTCTCTAGCATTTCTTCCTAGACTACAAATATCTCTTACAAGTTCCATTCTCTGTTCTAAATCTTTTGATAGTAACTCTTCATCAACTTTAGGAAAGTCTTCTAAATGAACGGATGTCTTACCTGTTAAGTTTTGATAAATCTCTTCTGAAATGTATGGTGTAACAGGTGCCGTTATTTTAGCTAAAGTTAGTAGTGTTTCATAAGTTGTTAAGTATACTGCTTTTTTATCTTCAGTTAATTCACTAGCCCAAAATCTTCTTCTATTACTTCTAATATACCAGTTAGAGAAATCATCATTAATAAAGTCTACTATCTTATGAACAACAATATTAAGATCATACTTTTCATAACCTTCAGTTACATCTTTAACCATATGATTAAGTCTAGATAATAACCATCTATCAGTTAAATCACGTTTAGCTACGGGAATATTATATTCTCTAGGATCAATTTTATCAGCATTTGCATACATTTCAAAGAATGAGTAAGCGTTCTTGAATGTTGATAAATATTTAGAATATACTTCTTTTAATCCATCATCATCAAACTTTATAGGTGACCAAACAGGTGATACGTAAGGTAAATAGAAACGAATTGTATCTGCTCCATACTTTTTCATAGTAGTAAATGGTTCTACGATATTACCTTTACTCTTACTCATTTTTTTACCAAACTTATCTAATAATAAGTCATTTACTAAAACATTTTTATATGGTGCTTTACCAGTTACAAAGGTTGATATTAATAATAAGGTATAGAACCATCCTCTTGTTTGATCAATTCCTTCACAGATAAAGTTAGCTGGGAATTGTTCTTCAAATAATTCTTTATTTTCAAATGGATAATGATATTGAGCAAAAGGCATAGAACCAGAATCAAACCAGCAATCAATTACTTCTTTAACTCTTGACATTTCCTTACCACAATCTGGACAAGTAATATGAACATTATCAACGTATGGTCTATGTAAGTCTATTGATTCATCTATCTCTTCAATAGATTTTGCTACTAATTCTTTACGAGAACCAATCATTTCCATATGACCACAAGAACATCTCCAAAGTGGTAATGGTGTTCCCCAATAACGATTTCTTGAAATTGCCCAATCATTCATATTTAATAACCAGTTACCAAATCTTTTTTCTCCAACAAATGATGGATACCAATTAACACCATTATTATTTTTAACTACTTGGTCTTTTAATTTAGTAACTTCCAAGTAATATGATGGTTTAGCATAGTATAAAAGTGGTGTACCACAACGCCAACAATGAGGATAGTCATGTTTAATTTTTTCTTTCTTAAATAGTTTATCATTTTCCTTCAAGTATTTAATGACATCTATATCAACTTCAAAAACATTTCTACCCTTCCAAATTCCTTCAGTATAACAGCCATCTTCTCCTACTGGATTTAATACCGGTAAATCATATCTTTTACCAACATTATAATCGTCTTGTCCAAAAGCAGGTGCTATATGAACAATACCAGTTCCAGCATCCATTGTTACATAATCTGCTACGGTTACAAAGAAAGCTTTCTTATCTACTTTAAGACTTGGTATTAACTGTTCATATTCCATATATTCTAAGTTCTTACCACTATACTCTTCTAAGACAGTATAGTCATCTCCTAATACTTTATTAGCTAAAGCTTTAGCTACAATAAACTTAGTACCACGACTTTCTGCTAAAATATATAATTCTTTAGGATTAACACATAAAGCCACATTACTAATTAAAGTCCAAGGCGTAGTAGTCCAAACTAGAAAGTAAACATCTTCATCTTTCTTTTTCATTGGAACAATAACTGTATTAGCTGTAACTTCTTTATATCCTTGAGCAACTTCATGAGAAGCAAGTCCCGTTCCACATCTTGTACAAAATGGTAATATTTTATGTCCTTCATAGAATAATCCTTCATCAAAGAATTTCTTTAGTATCCACCACTCTGTTTCAATATAGTTATTATCATAAGTAACATAAGGATGCTCTAAATCAATAAACTGTCCCATTTCCTTAGTAAGATCAGAGAAAGCTTTTTCATTCTTCCAAACACTTTCCTTACATTTTTTATTAAACTCTTCTATACCGTATTCTTCAATATCTTTCTTAGAGTTAAACCCTAGTTCCTTTTCTACTTGCAACTCTACAGGAAGTCCATGCGTATCCCAACCTACTTTTCTTAAGACACGATACCCTTGCATAGTTTTATATTTACAAAATGTATCTTTTAAAAATTTAGCCATCATATGATGAAGTCCAGGCATTCCATTAGCAGTAGCCGGTCCATCATAAAAAACAAAGTTTTCACAGTCTTTTCTATTATCAATACATTTCTTTAAGATATCTTCATTTTCCCATTCTTTAGCAATTTCTAATTCAATATTATGTACATCGCCTTTTTTTAATTCTTTAAATTCCATAGTATTTCCTCCTTATAACAAAAAAATCTATGCTGAAAGGACGTATATTTCCGTGGTACCACCTTTCTTCATAGATTAATCTATCTTATTCTAGTTAACGTCTAGTCCCCGTCTTTATCTTATCCATAAAGCACAACTTGAAAGTGATCTAAAATAAGTTCCATCTTCTTTTTCACCAACCAAGAAGTCTCTACTAATTTCCCTTATTTCCGTCTTTCGCACTTGTTTTTCTTAACTAATATACCATTTTATTTAGTATATATCAAGCTTTTTCCATGCTCATCTTTATTTTTTTCTATTTCAAAATATGAATAACCATTATCAGTTACCCTTTTAACTATCGTTTCCAACTTAGGAAACTTAGTAATAAGATTAATAGCTAAATCAGTCTTATGATTATCAAATGGATTAGTACATAATATATCATCAAAAGTAACATATTGTGTAAAACCATTTACTATATCACCAGGAATTTCATATTCATCAAGCATATAATTAGAAAATTCATTACCAAGTGTAATAACCTGATTAATAAAATCATCATCTGGTTCATATTTAGTTGTATACGCCCCATCACAAGAAACAATAAAGATTATCCCACCCAAAGCTAACATTTCATCTTTTGTTAACTTTTCTTCTGCATTCATATTATATTCAATTAAGTTTCTAAGTGATAATCTTAAAATCTCTATTTTCCAATTTATTCCCATTATATTTCGAGCTTCACTCGAGCTTAAATCAGAAAAAGCTGCTCTAACTGGACTAGAAAAATATGCTATATTATTTCTAAGTAAACTAGCATCGTTTTGTCTTAATATATTTAAAAATGACTTTATCTCTTCATCAGTTTCTATATTAAAATAAGATAATAATCCATTAATATCAGTATCAAACATACTAGCATAGTAGTCATCTAAAGAAGTAGAATTATCAGTGAGTGATAATAATAATAACTCATTCTCAAAAGCTCTCTCATAATAATAAAATTCATCATTTCTAGGAATAAAAGGATCATTAAAAAGTGAATTAGATTCATCATAGACTGCAGATTCTGCTGCACTTTCTATAAGTGATGATGATAATGAAGATATTTTACTGTTAATCTGGCCTTTTGCTTTTCTATCATCGCAACTATTTTCTCGCATATGATTAATTTCATGTACAAGAATAGGTCCAACTTTCAACAAATTATTACTAACATCAGTAGCAGTTCTATTTTTAAAGATAGAATTAAAATATATAACTATTCTATTTTCATTACCATTATAATCAGCATAAATAATATCACCATTTTCATCAAATTTTCTATCATACTGATTAACTAACAAAACCAAATCTTTCATTTTGCACAAATCTTCCATATTACTATTACAGAACTTGTCATTCAATATTTTATTGATTTCCAACTCTAAATCATGTCTTAATATTTTAAAAGCACTACTATACTCTAAAAGTTGATTATCATCATAATCAAGAAGATTTGTATAATTAAACTCATCTAAAGAATTTTCTTCAATATAACTATTAGTATTATTTTTAATTAATTCAAGCATATCATCACTTGTACCAGTAAACACATAATCACAAGATGTCTTACTATCTGCTATATTTTTTAACTTTTTAACATCACTATTACTAGCAAGACCGACATTATGATTATATTTTACTTTATATGAATCAAAATATTTATAATACATCTCTTCTATCTCTATTAATGATAAATCATCTTTTGTTTTTAATCTTTCATTTTCAAATTCTTTAGTTATATCTATATAATTATCTTTATATGCATAATTAATATATCTATTTAATAAAAAACTATACAATAAAAGTGAACCATATAACTTAATATATTTATTTTTTTTCACTCTTACCAACCCCAATCGCGTTACTTATAGTAACACTTATCAAATTCAAAGTCAAACAAAATTACTATTATTTTAGATATCAACTAATTCTATTATATTTAAAAAAATCCAGTTATTGTAAACTGAATTTTCTTATTGAGCTGATATAAAAAACGGATTTAGAGCTGTTCCATCTCCTTTAGTTATCAGCGTATTAGCTTTCAAATTGATAACTGGACGAACTCCAAGCGAATACGTCACGTTAGGCCACGGATCCAAACTTCCTGTTGACATCACACTCCAAACGTACGCATGCGAGTTATAAGAATTGAAGTAAGATGAGGAAAGCGTCCAATAATTCTTTCCATTATATAAGTAATAATTACTATTTGGTGAGTAATTACCATTATAATATGCTCTTCCACCAGCAAATGCTACTTCATCGGCTAATATTAAACCTACAGGATAATATAGTTTAGCACTTGCATTTGATACTTTAAATATATCATTTTCCTGACTACATTTTAAACTTGGAGACTTCATATCTTGTAAACGTACATATGGCTCATAAAAGGTGAGTGAATTTATTTTATAACCAGTTCCACTTGATATACTTCTATCATTACAAAATGTTTCATCTGATAAGTATGGTGTATAACTTGCAAGATTACTCTTATACCAACTATCTAGTTTTGCTTTTATTGGCGAATCTGTTGTATTAGTTTGAGCTAATAGTAAACTATTAGAACTATATGATATTGGTTGTACTATCATTGTAGTAGCACTACTATATCCTGTTATTTTGTATAAGACATTACAACTTGTTTCTAAACAACTATATAACTGATTATTTACTATTTCATCATGATTATCATTCCAGGTTAATTGCTTTATATTTCCTGTTAATGTAAATTTATTGGTTGATTCATTAAATGTATAGCCTGTTCCATAACCATATTTTTCTGTGTTAATAAACCAACTATAATCTATGTTATTATTATCTTTATGAAGTGAGAAATCTTCATTATATTTATAGCCGACATAGGTTGGATCCCAGTATTTACTATTAAACTGGGAGTTACTTATCATAGTATTATCTCCTGTATCTGATGTACTTTTACCAGAATATATCATTCTAACACTTCCATCGCCATTTCGACGGATAATTTTCCAGATAAAACCAGCAAAAGATACATAGTTATTCTTTACTGCTCCTCTATAATAATAACTTTCTCCTTCATCATCTTCAGCCATATATAATCCATCTGTTTCACTTTCATTTGGCGCTATCTTACTAAAGTCTGGCGTACCTTTTGCTTTTATATTATTCTTAGCAGATTCTACTGTTGCTTCATGATTAGAAATTACTAACATACAATCTGATAAGGTAGTAAACCCATTATCTTTACAATATGTATCTTCTGCTTGGGCTACTGTATCTGAAGTTTGTCCATAGACATTTACTCTTACTTTATAAGTTAATCCCCCATTATCATTCTGTGGATTATAATTTTCATCTACCCAGATTCTTAATCGATAATTTATTGTTGTTTCTCCCTGTTGATTTAGATTTCCAACATATAAACTCATCATATCAGAAGGTCTTCCAGTATAGACATTACCAGATGGTTCTTCATAATAGGTCCTTGGTGCCATTACTTCTGTCTCATTACCATTACTATCTACACTTGTTAAATAATACTTAATATTATTTCCGTT
>CAKOYC010000038.1 GCA_934130265.1 uncultured Bacilli bacterium | reverse complement strand
TTGCTAGACTGTATGAATGTTCAAATGGTACAAAAACTATTAATCAAGCTGTAAAAAGACATATTAATAAGTTTCCAGAACGATATATGTTTCAACTAGATAAGGAGGAATATTTAAATTTGAAGTCCCAACTTGGGACTTCAAGTTTAAATAATTATGGTGGCGTTAGAAAATTACCATTTGTATTTACAGAACAAGGTGTTGCTATGCTTGCAACTATATTAAGAACACCAGTAGCAGATATAATGAGTATGCAGATAATAGATGCTTTTGTTTATATGAGAAGATATTTATCAAATAGTAATAGAGATAGTATGTTAGTTAACCATGAGAATAGAATATTAAAATTAGAAGAATCATTTGATAAGCTATCTTCTAAGCAAACATCTATTATTTATGACGGTAAAATATATGATGCTTATAGTATCTTAATAGATATACTAAATAGTGCCAAAGAAGAAATTATAATTATAGATAATTATGCTAATAAAGAATTATTAGATATGTTAAAAAATATTAATAAAAATATTATTATCGTATCAAAAAACTTAGATAGTGTTTTACTAAAAAAATATAATAAACAATATAGTAATATCTTGTTTATAAATAATAATCCATTACATGATAGATATATAATACTTGATAGAACAGATGTATATGTGAGTGGGATGAGTTTGAAAGATATTGGCAAAAAATATAGTTATATTTATAAAATAAATGAAGAGTTATTTATAAATGAACTATTAAAAAGAGTAGAGTTCATATTAGAATGAATACTAGAAATTGATTGTAATCAGGAAAACTAGATTATAGATTAAGGTAGCGAAAACTAATGTTTAATGCTATACTGATATTGGAAAAGAACTATTTATATCATCAAGTTGGAGGAAATGCATGGAAAAATTAGATGAATTATTATTAAGAATTAAAAAGTTTAATCAAGATAGAGAATGGGATCAATTTCATTCTCCAGTTAATCTAGCTAAATCAATATCAATTGAAGCAGGAGAACTTCTTGAATGTTTTCAGTGGGATGGTGATAACTACAATAAAGAAGAGGTGCTTAAGGAATTAGCTGATGTTACTAACTATTGCTTACAAATGTCACAGGTACTTGGTGTTGATATCATAGAAATTGTAAATAAAAAAATGGATGAAACAGAGGTGAAGTATCCAATTTCTAAAGCGAAAGGAGTTTCAACAAAGTATGATAAATTATGATATTATTGAATTTTCACTGGATGGAAAAGAATTAATTAATAAAAATCCTTTAAAACTTACTGAGGGACAGAAAAAATCTTTGGAAAATGGAGATGCAATTTATATATATAAAAGTGATACTGGTTTTTATATTGGACAAACTACTAATTTTAGGCGTAGAAACAATGATCATTATACTAAAGATAAAAATAAAGAAGAATTTATAAAAGCTAATTTCAAGGAAGTAATAGTAATATTTTCAGAAGAGTTTAATGGAACTGTTCTCAATGATATTGAAAATCGTTTTATTGTCTATTTTCGTACTGATGGTTGTAACCTTATTAACATTAATGATGGACAAAAAGCTACTACATATGCTAAAAGTGATGATATTGAATCAGAAGTAATTTTAAAAGTGTGGGAAGAAGAACTTTATAAAAAACGAAAATGGGTTAACACACCAACTCTTAATGAACTTAGAAATAATGTCTTATTTAAATATAGTCCTATTAAAACTTTAAGTGAGAATCAAGAAAAATTATTAGAAGAAATAATTACAAATCCAAGTAAAAATTATGTAGTAAATGGAGATGCAGGAACAGGAAAGACAGTTTTATTAACTCATCTTGTAGCTAAATTATTAGATATTAATAAAGAAAAAGATGATAAACATAAAAAGAAAATAAGGGTTCTTGTTCAACCAAATTGGGAAAAAACTGCTAGAAATATTTTTGAAGCTTATGGTATGCAAGAGAATGATTATTTCAAGGTTAGCACTTCAAATAAAGTCATTAATGAAGATGAAAAATATGATATTATCATAGTAGATGAAGCACATAAGCTTTCAAGACGTTATGGTAAACAACAACCTACGCATAATGAAGTATACAAAAAATCAAAATATAAAGAATGTAATTCTCATCTTGAAATCTTACAAAAGATAGGAAAACAAATAATCCTTATGTATGATATATTTCAAAAAGTTAGACCAGCTAATATTTCAAGGGAAATGTTTAAAGAGTTAACTAATGGCTATGAAAAAAGATTTTTGAAAACTCAATTTAGAATTAAATCACCAGTAGGAAAAAATTATACATCTGATGATTATATAAATGGAATAAAGTATCTTCTTTATAAAGATACAGGTTTATTAGAGTCAGAACTTGCAAATTTTAATCCGAATTTTAATAGAGATGTTTTTAGGGATAAGTCAGTTGATGCATATTTTGGCTATTTTAAAACGGAACCACTTCATAATTTAACAAAATGGTTAGGAAATGATAGAACTCATAACAAAAATCATATTAACAGAATTCTTGCAGGTCTTGTTGAACCTTGGAGCTTAAAAGAAGGAAGAGATTCAAAAATTAAACAATGGCATGAAGGTGATATTCATTACAGATGGAATTCTACTCAAGAAGATTGGTTGAATTCTCGTGATAGTGATGCTAAATTTCAGATAGGCTCTATATTTTCTGTTCAGGGATTAGATTTAAACAAAGTGGGAGTTTTAATTGGAAATGATCTTGAAGTAGATAGTAATGGTAAACTAAAAGGTAATCCTGCTAATTTAAAAAATAGAAATAGTAATTACAAAAAAGAAGAAATGAAAGATGAATACTATGAACGCGAATTCACTTTACAAGTTTTAAATAATTATTATGTTTTATTAACCCGTGGGATTGATGGTGTTCGTCTTGGCTTTTGGGAAAATGATGAGTTTAGAAAATATATGGAAAAAAATTTAGAAATTATAGATGATTAATAGATATAAATGAGGTGATGAAAATTATTAGATGTAAATGGTGTAACTTAGATAATCCCTTATATGTTAAATATCATGATGAAGAGTGGTGCCATCTTAATTTAGATGATAACTACTTGTTTGAAATGTTATTATTAGAATCATTTCAAGCAGGACTTTCTTGGGAATGTGTTTTAAATAAAAGAGAAGACTTTAGAAAAGCATATGATAACTTTAATCTAGATAAGATATGTAATTATAGTGATGATAAGATTGGTGAATTAATAAATAATAAAAAGATTATTAGAAATAAATTAAAGATTAAAGCTAGTATTAATAATGCTAAAATATTTAAAAGTATTAGAAAAGAGTATGGTAGTTTTAGAAACTATTTGAAAACTTTTACTAATGAAGAAATACTTTATGAGATAGACAAAACAACTAATGAACTGTCTGATAATATTTCTAAAGATTTAAAAAAAAGAGGGATGAAGTTTGTAGGAAGTGTTATTATCTATTCTTATTTACAAGCAGTAGGTATTATCTATTCCCATGATAAAGAGTGTTTCCTATATAAAAAGAATTAAAGAGGTTTAAGCAGTATGAAAGAGAAGTATTTAAAATATCTAAATGAAGATATTAAGTTTGATAAAGAAACAATGATAGGTATTTTTTGTTTATTAGTTGTAATAACTGGTATGTTTGGTTTTCTTTATGAGTTTATTTTTTATTATTTTAATGGTGGTATGAAAACATTTTATTGGCGAGGAGGTAACTTCTTACCTTGGATTAATATTTATGCTACTGGGTCAATTATGATTTATTTTCTAACTTATAAAGATAGAAAGAAACCGTTAAAAGTATTTTTAACTAGTGTTATAACAACTGGTATACTTGAATATTTTTCAGGACTTGGAATGGATAAGATAGCAGGGAAAAGATGTTGGGATTATAGTCAAGAAATACTTGGTGCTTTAAATATAAATGGTTATGTTTGTTTAAGAAGTGTGTTGGTGTTTGGTGTTTTTGCACTCCTTTTAATGTATATAGTAATACCACTGTGTTATTATTTGGCTAAGAAATCTAATAAGAAAGTATTTATAAGTATTAGTGTTATTTTATTTTCTATCTTTATGTTAGATGAAATTTATAACTTATTAATAGCAAGAATCTTTCATTTACCAAGGGCATATAATGTTTATTCAAAACTGGGTGTTCCTTATGTTAAATTTTAAAAGGTAATCGAATGTCATATTTGATTCTCTTTTGGTTTAATAGATAAAAATTAAAATAGTTATTGACGAACAAATGTTTATATAATATTATATAAATGTATTTACTTTTACAAATAATTATCTATTATTCTTAGTTTCGTGCAAAACGAGGCAAATATTATTTCTAGTTTCGTGCAAAAAAATATTGAATATTAAAAATAATGATATATAATTAAAGTAAAGGAAGGAATAATTATGAAAAGAAAAATATATAATCAATTAGTTGAATGGAAAAAACAAAATGGAAAAACAGCTTTACTTATTGAGGGAGCAAGGCGTGTTGGAAAAAGTTATATAGTAAAAGAGTTTGCTAAAGAAAATTATAAATCCTATATCTTAATTGACTTTGCTTTTGTAACTGATGAGGTAAAAAATTTATTTTATGACTATGCAAGTAATTTAGATATGCTATTTATGTACTTGCAAGAATTCTATAATGTTACTTTGTATGAAAGAGATACATTGTTTATCTTTGATGAAGTACAGTTTTGTCCTAGAGCAAGAAGCTTAATAAAGCATTTAGTAGCCGATGGACGTTATGATTATATAGAAACAGGTTCATTAATTTCAATTCATAAAAATATTAAAGATATTTTGATACCATCTGAGGAAAGAAAAATAACATTATATCCAATGGATTTTGAAGAGTTTTTATGGGCTATGGGAAATGACAATTTAATGGATTTTATAAGAAAATGTTACAACGAAAAAAAATCACTTACTGATATAATACATAGAAAAGTAATGGATTATTATAAGCAGTATTTAATTGTTGGGGGAATGCCCCAAGTAATATTAGAATATATAAACACAAAGAGTTTTCAAGAAGCAGATAGAATTAAAAGAGATCTTTTGTCTTTATATAGAGATGATATTAGAAAACATGCTGATGAAATAAACTTAAAAGTAGAGCAGATATTTGATACTATTCCATCACAATTGCAAAAACATGAAAAGAAATTTAATCTAGCTAATTTATCATCAAATGCAAGATTTAGAAACTATGAAGGAGCATTTTATTGGTTAAAAGATGCTGGGCTAATTAATATAGCTTATAATACTACAGAACCAAATATAGGGTTAGGACAAAGAATAGATGATAATAGTTTGAAATGCTATTTTTTTGATACCGGATTATTGTTAGCTTTGGTATTTAATGAAAGAGAAATAGCTAAAGAAGAAATATATAAAAAGATATTATTTGATAAACTATCATTTAATGAAGGAATGATAATGGAAAATATTATTGCTCAAACTCTGACATCGATAGGAAGAAAACTATATTTCTTTTCTAAATATAACAGTGAAAATGCGAATGAAACTATGGAAATAGATTTTCTTATAACTAAGGATACTATAACATCTAAGCATAATATTATTCCAATTGAAGTAAAGTCTGGTGATAGATATACTTATTCTTCACTTAACAAGTTAAGAGATAAATATAAAGATTATATAGATAGACCAATAATAATTCATACTAAAGATTTAAAAGAAGAAAATGGTATTTTGTATTTACCAATATATATGACTTGTTTACTATAAAAAATATGTTAAAACTTAATAAATAGTTTATGCGTAAAAGTAGCATTGTGGATATGAATATCCTATACGGTAGTGGCAAAGTGGACACGCTCATAAGAATACGGATTGCCAATTGCTTAGGTAGAAACTTAAATATCAAACTTCTTAAATAGGAGCGTTAGCTCTTTAGAAGCCCATTATCTTTAGGTGATTGGTAGTTCACAATAGAAATGAAAGAAGGAGAATTAAATGGAAAAAGCAAAAGTTTATTTTACAAAAGAAATAACTAGTGATGGACTAGTAAATATTTATGAAGCTTTAAATAGAGAATTAAAAGGAAAGGTTGCTGTTAAAATATCAACTGGTGAAATGGGTGGACATAATTATCTAGATCCTAATCTAATTAAAGGTTTAGTACATAAATTAAATGGAACCATAGTTGAATGTAATACAGCTTATCCTGGTAAGAGAATGAAAACAGAAGATCATTTAGCTACTGCTAAAGCCCATGGATTTTGTGATATAGCAGAAGTTGATATAATGGATAGTGAAGGAAGTATTGAAATACCTGTTAACTATCAAGGACATTTACAAAATAGAAATATAGTGGGAAGTCACATTAATAACTATGACTCTATGCTAATCCTATCACATTTCAAAGGACATGCTATGGGTGGTTTTGGTGGAGCTTTAAAAAATATGAGTATTGGTGTAGCTTCTAGTAATGGTAAAGCTTGGATTCACTCTGTTGGAAGAACAACGTCACCTGCTGAACTATGGAATTATACAGAAAATCAAGATGGATTCTTAGAGAGTATGGCAGAAGCTGATAAAGCAGTTATTGAGCACTTTGGAAGTGATAATATGGCTTATATCAATGTAGCTAACAAAATATCAATCGATTGTGATTGTGACTCTAATCCAAGTGAACCAGAAATGGCTGATATCGGAATTTATGCAAGTCTTGATCCAGTAGCACTTGATAAATGTTGTTATGATGCTATTATTAATTCTAAAGATGAAGGAAAAGCATCACTTATAAAAAGAATGGAAGAAAAACATGCCATTCATATTGTTGAAACAGCAGAAGAACTTGGTATTGGAACAACTGATTATGAGGTAATAAATATAGATTAATTAGTAGGAGTAGTAGATGTATACAATAATAGATTATTTAAATTACTATAAAGATTTAACTTTAGAAGAAGCAACTTTTAATAAAATTGATATCTTATTGTTTTCAATATTAGTATATTTACCAGGAGAATCCTTTAATAAAGAAATTCCTCTATCTGAATTTTATGACTATACTTATAAATATCATAAGGAAGATGTAGGAGTAATGGTACCTAAAGCTTATGAACTATTAGATACTATAAAAAATTCTAAAAGATATAAGAGCCTTAAGATTAAAAACTTTGTAAGAATTAAGGATGATACTACCCAGTTTGGGGCAGCAACTTTTATCTTAGATGATAAAAAAATAGTAAGTTTTAAAGGAACAGATGGCTCTTTAATTGGTTGGATTGAAAATATTAGAATAGCATATAAGTATCTAACAGTTACCCAAACACTAGCAGTTAACTACTTAAAAGATAATATAGATATTAATAATAAAGAAGTTTATGTAACAGGACACTCTAAAGGAGGTAATCTTGCTTTAGTTAGTAGTATGGAACTAGATGATAGCCTATTTAATAAAATAACTGCTATCTATAACTTTGATGGACCAGGTCTTAGATTAGAAGAGTATAACAGTTTAAAATATAAAAGAGTATTACCTAAACTTAATAATATAGTACCTTCTATGTCTTGTGTTGGTATCTTATTAAATAATAGTAACTATAAAGTAGTAAAGAGTAATCTCTTTGCTTTTGAAGAACACTATCCAACCTCTTGGAATATCTTTGGACAATGTTTTGTTCTAGATGAATTATCAAAGTCCTCACTACAATTACATGAATCAACAACTACTGGGATAAAAGACTTAGAAAATAATAAAATAGAATATACTTTTGAAACATTATTTGCAAATCTTGGAAAAGAGTATACTAAACCAGTAAGAGTAGAAATGGAAGATGTTAAAAACATTCTTCATAATATTAAAAATATAGATAAAGGAGTATATACTTATATAGAAACTATCATATCGGCAATGTTAAGTGTATCTTATAAAGATAGTTCTTCTATAAAGATAGAAGATTAAAATGAAAAAGAAAATTATAATTTTAGTAGTAGCTATATTATTTATTATCTTATTATCTTTTACTTTTGTTATATTTACTAGTGTTAAGAAAGACTTAAAGATAGAAAGTAATTTAACTAAAGAGATAACAGAACTAAATCTTTTAATAGAAAATAATGATACTGATAATATTAATACTAGATTAAATACTATTACTACTAGTGGAGATTATGTCTTAGTAGAAAAAGCAGCTAAGAATTATTTGAAAGATAAAGAAAAGTTATTTAAAGAGATGTATGAAATTTTAGATAATAGTGATAATATAGAAAATTTATTGATGATTGATAATATTAAAACTGATGGAAAAGAGTTTACTAATACTATCTCCCTTATCAATAATACAGGTAGTAAACTTACTAAATTAAGAGATGAATATCAAAGTCTTACTAGTAAAGAAAAAATAGAAAGTTATTTAACTAAAAAATTAAGAGAAGATGACTACTATAATGATTATTATCTTAATGAATTAATGGCTGATATGATGAATAATCAAAAGAATTTAGATGCTATTAATGAATATTTAGCTACTGTATCTAAGTTAAAAGATATCTTTACTTTTTTGAAAGAAAATAAAAATAATTGGAATTTAGTAAATGATAAGATAATGTTTAATAGTGAGACATTATATAATTATTATGAGGGATTACTAACAGGTATTAGTGATGATAAGATAAATAATATGTAAATAACTTGTAAATATCTAATAAAAGTATTATTTTTCTTGCTAGTTAATAATTAATATGATAATCTTTAACCTTTTGTAGTAAGAAGTCCCTCACCTCTAAGGTGGGGGATGAATTGCGTTTACTTATGCTTGGAGGATACTAAAATTCATGATATAATAAAGTCAGAAAGTCAGTCGATAAAGGAAGACATCTGGTAATATGTCAAGATAAAAATTATGGAAGTTTTTAAATAATTTCTCCCTTACCAGACAAATTATTCC
>CAKOYC010000037.1 GCA_934130265.1 uncultured Bacilli bacterium | reverse complement strand
TAAGTAGAAATGTTATCTTAGATAAGATTTGGGATTGGACTGGTAATTATGTTGATGACCATACAGTAACCGTTTATTTTAAAAGAATAAGAGAAAAGATAGGAACTAATATAATTACTACTATTAAAGGAATGGGGTATAGAATAGATGAAGAATAAACTTAGATTAAAACAATATATTACCTCTACCTTAATTGTCTTTATATGTTTATTTGTTATGTTTCTAATTTTAAATATCTATGAATATAAAACTTATACTAAAAACTTTAATAATAAAATTAGTGCTATTATAACTTTAGTTAAAGATAAGTATCCAGAAATAACTGATAAAGAGATTATAGAAATAATAAATAGTAGCAAACAATCAGATGATTCTTTCTTTCTTAAATATGGAATTGATATCGATAATAAAGCAGTACTACTAGAAAATGATAAGAGTTATCATACTTTTTTAATTATTAATATGTCTTTTCTAATAATAACTATGGCTAGTTTATGTATATTATATTTTAGATACAATTATAAAAGAAAAAATGATATAAAAGATATTATTAAATGTATAGAACAAATTAATAGAAGGAATTATGAATTAGAGATAGATACAATTTCAGAAGATGAATTATCAATCTTAAAAAACGAAATATATAAGACTGCTGTAATGTTAAAAGAAGCAGCGTTAAATTCTAATAAAGATAAACTTAATCTAAAGAAGTCATTAGAAGATATCTCTCATCAATTAAAAACACCTCTTACTAGTATATTAGTGTTGTTAGATAATCTTATTGATGAACCAGATATGGATTCTAGTATTAGAAATGATTTTATTATTGATATAAAAAGGAATGTTATAAATATTAATTTTTTAGTACAAGCACTTTTAAAACTATCTAAGTTTGATGCTAATACTGTGCACTTTATAAAAAAAGAAAATGATTTAGAAATGATTGTTAAGGAAGCAGTTAAGAATGTTTCTACTTTATGTGATTTAAGAAATATAAATATAAAATTAAATACTTTAGAAGATGTTAAAGTAGTGTGTGATGCTAAATGGCAAATAGAAGCAATAACTAATATAATAAAAAATGCTATAGAACATTCAAAAGATAATTCAAATATAGTAATAAATATAGATAATAATAGAGTTTATTCTAAGATTGAAGTAATTGATTTTGGTGATGGAATATCTAAAAGAGATATCAAGCATATTTTTGAAAGATTTTATAAGGGCGAAAACGCCACATCTAATAGTATAGGAATTGGTCTTGCTTTAGCAAAAACTATTATAGAAGAAGATAAGGGAACTATAGCAGTAGAATCAAATGAATCTAATACTAAATTTACTATTAAATACTTTAAACTTACATTTGAATCTCTTAGTGTACATTCTCCTAGACTTGTCTAGAGAAAATTATGTGATATAATAAGACTGACACATTATGTGATTTGTGTATATATTCTCTCATAGCACTGCCTCCTTACAGTCTTATTATATTATGTAAGATGTGAGTGAAATTAGTTAAGAAAAAGCATTTATATATAACTTAAATAAATTACTATATCATATGCAAAATGTTATTTTAGTATAGGATATAACAGTATAGAGAATGGATGTGATTTAATGAACGAAGACCTAATCAAAATAAAAAAGCAACTTTTAGAAGATATTAATTTAATTTTAAAAGAATACCCTAATTGTAATAGGAAAGAGATTGCAGATATAATGAATCATGATAAAGAAATAGTTAAATATAATTCATCTAACACAATTACATTTATTGTACAAGATGGTGTATTACTATTGCCTAAAGTGGCTTATCAAATTTTTCCGTTACTAAAAAAATATGAAAATTATGGAACAAAATTAAATAGTAATAGAAATATTGCTGATTATCTAGATACTAACACAACATATAAAGAATATATAACACATTTAATTGAAAGTGGTATGAGTGTCTATGATTATTTTGAAGAAAGTTTATTGCACGAAGCCATGCATATCTGTGGTAGTCAAGGTGGATATCCATTAGAAGAAGGGATTAATGAGTTAAAGACACGTGAATTGGCTCAAAAATATAATATAAAAATTGCAGCATATGGTTATTCAAAAGAAGTGAAAATGGCTAAAAAAATGCAAGAAATAATAGGAAAAGAAACAATGGATGAATTAACATTTATTCCTAAATATGAAAGAGTAAAAATTTTAACAGATAAATTAGGTAATGAAGTTGGTGAATTATATTCACAAATATCTACTGAAATGATGAAAAAGTCAAATGATTATTATAAAAAATTATCTCAAATAAGTAATCCGTTCGAAAAAGCAAATCTATATGATGATATTGATTATACAGAACTATATCAAACCCTAGACAATTATGCTGATAAAAAAATAATACAAACACACAAAGACTATATAAACTATTAAACTAATAGTTTCTTCTTTATTTTTACGCTATGTCCTAGATTATAAGGATACATGATTTTTTACATATAAAGAGTATTATACTACTTTGTCAATAGAATTTTTTATGTGCTTGATAACATTTCAATTTACATTATTATCTCTTTAATAATATAATCAGCGTAGAAATGAATAGTCTTATGAAAAGTGATTTAAAAATAGTATATAAATTACTTTATCATATTTTGAAGAAAGGAAGAATTATATGGTTGTTGTAGAAGTTGGATTTAAATTAAATAAGAATATAAAATATTATGAAGATATTTTGACTTTACATAATGCTATTAATAGATTTAATTGTAAAACACATGATATATATTGGACTAATAAAACTCTTGATAATATGACAGAAAATGAAATAAAAAATTCTTGTATTAGATTAAGAATCACAGAAGCATTTGGGGGAGTTGATTTTTCTGGTGTATCAAAAATTAGTTATAGATTTCAAAATCTAGATAAGGATAATCAAAAAGAACTAACTTTAGAAGAAGTTAATGAGTATATTAAAGAAATAAAAAATAATGGATATTTTAAAGTCTTTGATACTTCTAAAGTTGATTATCAATATTCTATCGGAAATATGAAATCTAGAATACAATTACAAGATATTGAAAATATTGGATTATTACTTTATTATGATAATCCCGATTATTATGAATTATCACTTGATGAGCAAAGAAATGCTTTAATTGATGAATTAAATAGTTATGGTTTTGATTTTAATTATGAATCTTTAGGTTTAGATAAACTTAGAACATTATATTATAAAAAGGAAATGTATAGTAAGAATCAAAATGGATAAGTACAAGATGAATTTATATAGAGAAAAATATTTTAATATTATATTTTGTAAATTATAACCTGAAGCTTGGGAAAAATTAGAAATGTTAGGAAAAAAACTTTACTGAGTATGTAAAAAGATTGTCAATGCAACATGAAATGTGAAATATAAAAAAATTAAGACTTTTTTAGATAAATTTGGTAAACTATTAGTAATTAATGGAGATAATATAATATGAGACTTAATGCAAAAGAAATAAAGAGATTATCAGCAATTAAAAACTCAGTATATGATGATTTGAAAATTGATTTTTTGTATAATTCTAATCATTTAGAGGGTAGTACGTTTACTAAGGAGAATTTATGGAAATTGTTATCTTTAAAAAAGGTAGAAGGTGAGCATTACTTAGATGATGTGATTGAAACAAAAAACTCATTAAATGTTTTTGATAAAGTTATAAATGATAGTGATAAAAAACTTGATAAATTTATGTTGTTTGATTGGCATCGTGAATTAAAAAAAGATTCAGTCGATGAAGAAATACATAATACTGGTTGTTGGAAAAAGTATGAAAATAAACTAAGAAATATTGATTTAAAGTTAGCTTATCCAGATGAAGTTGATAATCTTATGTTTAATTTACTAATGGACTGGAATGAACTTATGAATCCAACAATAGAAGATATAGCAAGGTTTCATTATCGTTTTGAATTAATTCATCCATTTCAAGATGGCAATGGTAGAATAGGAAGATTCATAATACTAAAGCAGTGTATTGAAAGTAATATTGATTTAATTGCCATTGATAATGAATATGAAAAAGAATATAAAGAAGCTTTATACAAAGCTCAAAAAACAGATGATGTTTCTTTTCTAGTTGACGTATTTAGTAAATGTCAAAAAAGATTAGATGAAAAAATGATAGAATATAAAAATACTATTGATTTAGTTAAGAGAGAAATAGAAAGTGAAGACAGATGATAGGCTAATGTCTTTTTTCATATATTATAGTGTTAAATTAATTTTAATTTTAGTCTTTCTTTGCTATAATATAGTAGAAATGTGGTGATTAAACTTGAATATATATAATTTAACAAAAGAAGAGATGATTAGTTATGTTCTAGATAAAGGATATAAGAAGTTTTATGGGGAAGAACTATTTACTTGGTTATATCAAAAAAGAGTTACTAATTTAGATGATATGACTAATCTAAAAAAAGAATTTAGAGAAATGATAAGTGAAGACTTTGTCTTTGGAACGGTTAAACTAACAGTAGTAGAAAAAGATAAAGATGTAGAAAAATACTTATTTACCTTAAAAGATAATGAACATATAGAAGCAGTATTAATGAAACATGATTATGGTCTATCATTATGTATTTCTTCTCAAGTTGGTTGTAATATGGGATGTAAGTTTTGTGAGTCTGGTAGAAGAAAGAAACAGAGGAACTTAACCACTGGTGAAATGGTTGAACAGATACTTTTAATAGAAGATAACTGTGGTATGCGAATTAGTCATGTAGTAGTAATGGGAATCGGAGAACCATTTGATAATTATGATAATTTATGTAATATGATAAAAATAATTAATGACCCGAAAGGACTTGCTATTGGAGCTCGTCATATAACAGTATCAACTTGTGGTATAGTACCTAAGATTAAAGAATTTGCTGACTTTCCTTATCAAGTGAATCTTGCTATATCTCTTCATGCCCCAAACGATAAACTAAGAAAAGAAATAATGCCGATTGCAAAAGCATATTCTCTTAGTGAGTTGATGGATGCTCTTAACTACTATATTAAAAAGACTAATAGAAGAGTAACTTTTGAATATATATTATTAAAAGATGTAAATGATAGTGAAGAAAATGCTAAAGAGTTAGTTAACTTAATAAAAGGAATGAATGCTTATGTTAATTTAATACCATATAATGCGACAGAACATTTACAGTTTAGTAGATCAAATACTTTAAATATTGCTAAATTTTATGATATACTTAAGAAGAATAATATTTGTGTTACCATAAGACGGGAGTTTGGTTCAAAAATAAGTGCCGCTTGTGGGCAGCTAAGAAGCAAGAAGGAGGAAGTATGAAGACATTTTGTTTAACAGATCCTGGTAAAGTAAGAGATCATAACGAAGATAGTGTTTTAATAATAAATAAAAAGTCAGGAGATGTTTTGTTAGCGATAGCTGATGGAATGGGGGGGCATTCAGCTGGAGAAGTAGCTAGTAATATTGCTATTAGTTACTTAGGTAATCATTTCCAAGAAAGCTTTGAACATAAAGATAAGCTAGGAGCTGCTTCTTGGCTAAGAGATAGTGTAGATTCCATTAATAGATTGATTTTTGAACATGAGAAAACTCATCCGGAGAGTAAAGGAATGGGAACTACCTTAGTAGCAGCAATAGTAACAAAAGATTATATTTTATTTGGTAATATAGGAGATTCCTCAGGATTTGTTATGAAAGGGGGAAAACTTCATAAAGTAACATATGACCATACCTTAGTAAACTTATTAGTATCCGCTGGAGAATTAACCGAAGAAGAAGCGAAAGATCATCCTAAGAAAAACGTATTAATGAAAGCACTTGGAGCCAATGAAAAAGTTGATATTGATATATTCGATTGTGATATGAATATAGATGAGGTATTACTATCAAGTGATGGACTTACTAATATGTTAGAACAGACTCAAATAGAAGATGTTTTAAATGAAGATATAGATATAGAAGATAAAGTTATTAAATTAATAAGAAAGGCTAATAATCGTGGAGGAACAGATAATATTTCTGTTGCATACATGCAATTAGACGAAGAGGGTGAAGAAAAGTGATAACAAAGGGGCAAAAAATAAATAATCGTTATGAAATAATTCGCACTATTGGTGAAGGTGGAATGGCGAATGTTTATCTTGGTTATGATACTATACTAGATCGTAATGTAGCGATAAAAGTATTAAGAGGAGACTTATCAAGTGATGAGAAATTTGTAAGAAGATTTCAAAGGGAAGCTTTATCAGCATCTAGTCTTTCCCATCCTAATATAGTGGAAGTTTATGATGTTGGTGAAGATAATGGACTATACTATATCGTTATGGAATATATTGATGGAAAGACTTTAAAACAACTTCTTAAGAAAAGGGGAAGTTTAACACTTAGTGAAGCGATTGATATCATGTTACAAATAACTGATGGTATGGCACATGCTCATGATAGTTATATTGTTCATCGAGATTTAAAACCACAAAATATCATGATTAAAGACGATGGACAAATCAAGATAACTGACTTTGGTATAGCAATGGCTTTAAATGCTACCCAACTTACCCAGACTAATTCTGTAATGGGAAGTGTTCATTATCTACCACCAGAACAAGCAGCTGGAAAAGGTTGTACTATTCAAAGTGATATTTATTCTATGGGAATTATTTTCTATGAGTTGTTAACAGGTGAGTTACCATTTAAAGGTGATAGTGCTGTTGAAATAGCATTAAAGCAAATGAAAGATCCACTACCCGATGTTCATAAGATGAATAAAGATATACCACAAAGTATTGAAAATATTATCTTAAAAGCAACAGCAAAGAATCCGAAGAACCGTTATCAAAATGTTAGAGAAATGTATCAAGACTTATTAACAGCACTAAACGATGATAGAATGAATGAAGAGCCTTATGTTTATCCTTATAAAGAACATGAAGTAGATGATGCTACTAAAGTAATGAAACCAATTGATGAAGGAGAACCAATTGCTACACCGATAGTAGATGATGTTGAGAAAAAGACTAATAAATGGATTAAGATTCTAGCAGGAGTACTTGCTGGTATTGCTCTTATTTGTGTAACCGTTTTCTTTATCATACCAGCTGTTACTACTGAGCCGGATATAATAGTACCAGATGTTAGTAATCTAACCGTATCAAAAGCCGAGAAAAAGCTACAAGATAAAGGATTTGAAGTAGCAACTAAGATAAAAGAAGTAGCAAGTGATAAAATAAAAGAAGGAAAAATAGTTAAGACTGATCCAGAAGCCGGTAGAAGTATTAAGAAAGGAACAACTATTACTTTATATCGTTCTAAAGGAGAAAATAAATATACGGTAAAAGATTATACTGGTCAAAACTATATAGCTGTTCAAACAGAACTTGAAAGTCTTCATGGTATAGATGTTACTATTGAGAAAAAAGATGTTGATACATCTCGTGAATATGATGAGCAAGAAATAGTTGGTCAAAGTGTTAAAAAAGGAGAAAAACTTGCTAAAGGAGATAGTATTATTCTCTATATTCCAAATATTAGTGAGGTTTATCCTGATATGCAGTCTGAAGGTTGGAGTAAAGATGATGCAGAAGCTTTTGCTACTAAGTATAGTTTAAATATAACTTTCCAAGAAGAAGAAACAACAGCATATGAAGAAGGTAAAGTAATTAGACAAAGTAGAGCAGCCGGAAGTCCAATTATAAAAAATGCTAATATAACAGTAACAATTGCTAAGAAACCAAAAGAAACTATTACTAAAGATGATACTACTACTAATAAAAATAATACAAATAAAGATAACACTAATCAATCATCTAGTACTAATAGTCAAACTACTAAACCACAAACAGGACAAAGTTCTACTAATACTACAACTAAAACACCATAAGGGGGAATTTTCTTAATGAAACAAGGACAGATTATAACACTACAAAAAAATCAGTATATTGTAAAAAATGATGATGTAAAAGTTTCTTGTGTAATAAGAGGAAAAATTCATAAACAACAACTTCTTCCACGTGTGGGAGATTTTGTTTTGTTTGATGAAAATAAACAAGTTATTGAAAAAGTATTACCAAGAAAAAATAGTTTCTTAAGACCACTAGTAAGTAATATAGATCAAGCTATAATTGTAACTAGTGTCAAAGAACCAGACTTTTCCTTATCACTACTTGATAGACTTTTAACTTTGATGGAGTTACATAAAGTAGAAGGAGTTATTTGTCTTACTAAGTTAGATTTAATTACTAAAGAAGAAAAAGAATCTATCTTCAAGACAATGGATTATTATAAAGAACTAGGCTATAAAGTAGTAACTAATAATGAGTTAGATAAGATAAAAGAGATACTTGAAAATAAGACTAGTGTTTTTATTGGTCAAACAGGAGCTGGTAAGTCAACACTTTTAAATAAGTTATCACCAGAGTGGGACTTAAAGACAGGAGAAATATCTAAAGCCTTAGGTAGAGGAAAACATACAACTAGAACAGTAGAGTTATATGACTTTCTAGATGGTCAAGTTCTAGATACCCCTGGTTTTTCAGCACTTAATTTTGAAGGCTTTACTAAGGAAGAGATAAAAGATTCTTTTAGAGAGTTTGCTAACTATTCTTGTCCTTTTAAAGATTGCTCTCATACCAAGGAAGGTGAGTGTGAAATTAAAAGACAAGTTAGTCTAGGCAATATATTAGAAAGTAGATATAATAATTATTTACAATACTTAAAGGAGGTAAGTAAATGTTAGTTAGTGCATCATTTTTAAGTAGTAAAGATATACCTAAGTTTTTAACTAAACTTAATGATACTGATATTAATTATATTCATGTAGATGTAATGGATGGAGCTTATGTCAAGAATAAGACTATGCCTTTTAGAGAGATGAAGCATATTAGTGATTATACTAGTAAAAGATTAGATGTTCACTTAATGGTTAAAAATCCTCTTAAGTATATAGATGATTATGCTTCACTAAATACAGAGTATATTACTATTCATAAAGATATAGATGATGATTTGTTAAAGTGTTTAAAAGAGATAAAAAGTTATTATATAAAAGCCGGTATTGCTCTAAAAAGTGAAGATGAGATAAAAGATATTATTCCTTATCTTCCATATATTG
>CAKOYC010000036.1 GCA_934130265.1 uncultured Bacilli bacterium | reverse complement strand
TATGACAGTAGGATCAATTAGTGTATTAGGATTTCCAATTCTTTTTGTTTTTGTTTTACTAAAAGTAATATTGTTTTAAGGGAGTGTTATTAATGTTGGAACAATTGAGAGAAAATCAGCAATTATTTTATGAACAAGCTATTGTTCCTCTTAATTCTGGAAAAATTAATCATGCTTATTTGATAGAAACAAATAATAATGAAGATGATTTAGTAGATACTTACTTAAATGAATTTTATAAACAATTACTTATTTGTGGACTTAATGAATCAAATGAAGTTGGTATTTCAAAAGAAAAGCTGATTAATCTTCTAGAAAATAAAAGCTATCCTGATTTATTAGAAATAAAACCTGAAAATAATGTTATTAAAAAAGAACAATTATTGGAAATGATGGAAAAATTTTCCAATAAGTCAGTCTATGGTACATATCAAATATATGTTATTCACCATGCAGAAATGTTAAATCTTAGTTCTGCTAATACTATTTTAAAATTTTTAGAAGAACCTGAAAACAATATAATTGCAGTCCTTTTATCCACCCATAGATATAAAGTATTACCTACTATTTTATCTAGATGTACAGTAATGACTCTTAAACAAGAAAAAAGTAATATGATAAATGTTAATGATAATCAAATTCTTATTAAATTATTAAATGATTTATTGATTGATACAGAGCCATTAATAATATTATTTAATGATTATTATGAAAGTTTATTTCAAACAAAAGAACTATCTTTGGATACTTTGAAAAAAATTTCCAAAATTTTACAATATTATATACAGACTAACGATTTAAGTAGTCTAAGTATAAAGTCAAGTGATATCAATTTAAATAAGTTTCAACTATTAGAAATAGTAAGTATAATTGATGAGTTTTCTGTAAAGCTTCAGTATAATGTTAATATTAAATTATGGTTAGATTCACTTCTGATCAAATTAACGGAGGTAAAAAAATGAAATTTTTAACTATTAGATTTATTAATTCTTATTTAAAAAGAGAATTAGGTATTGTAAAATTAAAGACAAAAGAATCATTAAAAAAAGGAACGAAAATAATAGTTGAAAAAAATGGAGATTTAAAATTAGCTGAAATTTATTCAATTAATGAAATTTCTAATATATCTGACATTCCACAAAATGTATGTAATTTTATTAGAACAGCAACAAAAAGAGATTTACAGCAACAAGAAAAAAATGAAAAAGAAAGTGAAGAAGTTTATAGTTATGCACAAAAAAAGGCTAATGAATTAAATTTAGATATGCATTTTGTAGATTCATTTTATACTTTTGATAGAAAACAACTATTTATTAGTTATGTTGCAGACACTAGAGTTGACTTTAGAGAATTAACTAAAATTTTAGCTCAAAAATATAGAACAAGAATAGAATTACGACAAATAGGTGTTCGTGATAAAGCTCAAAAAATAGGTGGCATAGGACCATGTGGATTATTTTTATGTTGTAATACATTTTTAACAGATTTTGTCAGTGTATCAATAGGAATGGCAAAAAATCAGTTTTTAGCTTTAAATCCTACTAAGATAAATGGTGTTTGTGGTAGACTTTTATGTTGTTTGAAATATGAAGATGAGGCATACACCAGCCTCAAAGAAAAATTTCCAGAAGTTGGAAATATAATTAATAATGGTAAAATTGAGGGTAAAGTAGTAGAAATTAATATTCTATCTGGGACTTATAAAATAGAAACTAAAAGCAAAGAAATAGTGGAACTTAAAAATGATTAATAAAGAATATATAGAGCATAATGGAAAGAAAATTAGTTATAGTCAACTTACTAATTCTTTTTTAATAACAAGTGATAGTGTTTTGTTATCAAATTTTATTGATATAAGACAAAAAGATAAAATAATTGTTGATATAGGAACAGGACAAGGATTGATTCCTTTACTACTAAGTACTAGAACAAATACAAAAATATATGGAATAGAAATACAATGTGAATTATCATCTATGGCTACAAATAACATAAATGAAAATAATTTGACAAACCAAATTAAAATAATTAATGACAAAGTACAAAATTATAAAAAATATTTTACACCACATAGTATAGATATTGTAATTTCTAATCCTCCATATTTTAAAATAAATAATAACTCCAAAACTAATGCTTCATTAACAAGAACTATATCTCGTCATGAATTAAAATTAACATTTGAAGAGTTAGCATATTGTAGCAGTCAATTATTGAAACAAAATGGACATTTCTATTTTATTCATAGAACAGACAGATTGATAGAAATACTAGAAACATTAAGAAAATTTAAATTAGAGCCAAAAAGAATAAGATTTATATATTCAGACAATAATAATTCTTCATTATTTCTTTTAGATTCGGTATATTATGGAAGAGAAGGTTTAAAAGTAGAACCACCAATTTTTTTAGAAAGAGAGTAGAGAAATATGAAAAATAGTAATTTTTATTTAATTCCAACACCAATTGGAAATTATGATGATATAACAATAAGAGCTTTAAAAACTTTAGAAACAGTTGATATAATTCTATGTGAAGACACAAGAGAAACTGGAAAACTATTAGCGCACTACAATATAAAAAAAAGACTAATAAGTTGTCATGATCATAATGAAGATAAAATGTGTGATAGAGTTTTAGAATTTTTAAAAAATGGTACTAATCTAGGCTTAGTAACAGATCAAGGAACACCAATTATTAGTGATCCTGGTTATAAAGTAGTTGAATATGTGACAAAAAATGGTTATAATGTTATAAGTTTACCTGGGCCTACTGCATTTGTGCCTGCTTTAACACTGTCTGCCTTAGCACCTCAACCTTTTCTTTTTTACGGATTTTTAAATTCAAAAGATACTAAACAAAAAAAGGAATTGGATACCTTAAAGAATTATCCTTTTACAATTATTTTTTATGAGTCTCCTAAGAGACTTGAAGAAACACTAAAAAACATGTTGGAAATATTAGGAAATAGAAGAATTGCTATTGTTAGAGAATTAAGTAAAAAGTATGAAGAAACAATAAGAGGTAATATAAAAGAAATATTATGTAATTATAAAGAACTAAAAGGAGAGATTGTTTTAGTAGTAGAAGGAGCTCAACAAGACTATCAAGATTTATCTATAAATCAGCATGTCGACTTATATATGCAAGATAATTTAAGTTTAAATGAGGCTATGAAAAAAGTGGCAAAAGAACGAGGAATACCAAAGTCAATCATATATAAAGAATATCATCAAAATAAGTAAATTATTTCCCGGGAAATAATTTTAGGAGGAGTAACTATGAAATTAGTAGTAGGATTAGGAAATTTTGGAAAAGAATATGATAACACTAGACATAATATAGGATTTCATTTCCTAGATGCTTATTTATCAGGAACTAATGTTATTTGGAAAAGTAAATTTAAAGGATTATATTGCGAAAAAACTATAAACAATGAAAAAGTAATTTTTTTGAAACCTCAGACTTATATGAATCTTTCTGGTGAATCGGTTATTCTTTTTGTAAATTATTTTAAAATAAAGATAGAAGATATTTTAGTGATAAGTGATGATTTAGCTCTACCAATTGGTACCTATCGCTTACGTTCTCAAGGAAGTGCTGGTGGTCACAATGGATTAAAGAATATAGAAGAATGTTTAAAAAGTAATAAGTATAATAGATTAAGAATTGGGATTAATTCAGAAACAAGAAATTTAATGGATCAAGTTTCTTTTGTTCTTTCTAAGTTTACTAGTGAAGAAGAAAAAAAATTAATAGAATTGGAACCGATAGTTAATAATATAATTAATGATTATGCGAATAAAAACTTTGATTTAATAATGAACAAGTATAATCATAGAAAGTAGGAAGTTATGAATCTTATTGATAATTTATTTTCAGATCTATCTACTAAATCAGTTTCTTTAGATAATATGTCTGAGGAACTTTTTGCGATGTATGTATGGCAAATATTGAATAAAAAGTATAAAAATATTTTATTAATAACTTCTACTTTAATTGAAGCAAATAAACTATTTCAAAAAATAAGTCTTTATACAAACGATGTTTATTTATTTCCAATGGATGATTTTTTAACAAGCGAAGCTATCGCCATATCACCAGATTTACTTATCACTAGACTGGAAACTTTAAAAGCTATACAAAATGATAAGCCACTAATTGTAATTACACATTTAATGGGATACTTACATTTTTTACCAAATAAGAAAATATATAAAGATAATATACTAACTATATCAACAGACATGGAAATTTCACATAAAGCCCTAATAGAAAAATTACAATTATTAGGTTATAAAAGAGAAACAATTGTAACAAAGACAGGAGAGTTAGGAGTTCGTGGATTTATAATAGATTTATTTCCTCTAGGAGAAAATCATCCTATCAGATTAGAATTTTTTGGAGATACTATTGAATCCATTAGAACTTTTGATGAAAATACGCAAAGGTCGTTGGAGCATCTAGATAAAATAACTATCTATCCTTGTACTGAATTTTTAGTTGATATACCATTAGATGAAGAGAAACCACCAAAGCCACTAGATAACTATATAAAAGTTGATTCAATACAAGACTACTTAACAAATACAGTAACTATATATAAAGATCCAAACTCAATAAAAATAGTTTATGAAAATATAATAAATGATGTAAAGGATTATACAGAAGAAAAAAATATAAAAACTACGAGATTCTTCTTTCCTTATGAAGAAAAATATCGGGAAGAAGCTATTCTTTATTTTTCTATTGATAGTGCTATAGAAGCTAAAAAAGAGATTATTTCGTTTGATACTAAAAATCCACCTCAGTTTTATGAGGATACAGAATCTATTGAGAAGTACTTATCAGAATCTTTAATGTATTCTAAAACTATAATAATTTCTTTAAAAGATTATCAAAAGAAAAGCTTAATGAATAAATTGAATCTTCCTTCTATTGATACTAATTTAACCAATATAGAATTAGGAAAAATAAATTATATATCACTAGAAATGGAAGAGGGATTTATTTATAAAGATTATATATTCTTAACTGCAAATGAATTGTTTCAAAAGAGAACTATTAATAAAAAGTATAAAACTAACTTTAAATATGGTAGTAAAATCACTGATATAAATAAACTTGAAATAGGTGATTATGTTGTTCATCAGAGTTGTGGAATAGGTATATATAATGGTTTAAAGACTTTAAAACAAGGGGAACAATTAAAAGATTATGTTGAAGTATTATATCAAGATAATGATAAACTTTATATTCCTGTTGAGAAAATAGACCTCTTATTAAAGTATTCTTCAAAAGAAGGAGTTGCCCCTAAAATATATAAGTTAGGTGGAAATCAATGGCAAAAAGTTAGAAGTAGAGTTAAGTCTAAAGTACATGATATGGCTCTTGACTTATTAAGGCTTCAATCAGAAAGAGAAAATAGAAAAGGATTTGCTTTTTCTAAGGATGATAGTATGCAAAAAGAATTTGAATCTAACTTTGCTTATCAACCAACAAAAGACCAATTATTAGTAACTTCTCAAATAAAAGAAGATATGGAACAACCTCATCCAATGGATAGATTATTAGTAGGTGATGTGGGTTTTGGTAAAACAGAAGTAGCTTTTAGAGCCATATTTAAAGCAATACTTGACCAAAAACAAGTCTTGTTTCTATGTCCAACTACTATTTTGTCTAATCAACACTATGAAACAGCTATGCAAAGATTTGAGTCTTTTCCTATAGAAATAGGACTACTTAATAGATTTACGTCTAAGAAAGAGACTGATAGAATAATAACTGGTTTAAAAGACGGAACAATAGACTTAGTCATTGGTACTCATAGATTATTAAGTAATGATATTAAACCAAAAGATTTAGGATTACTTGTAATAGATGAGGAACAACGTTTTGGAGTTAGACAAAAAGAAAAAATAAAAATGTATAAGAGTAATATAGATGTATTAACACTAACTGCCACTCCAATACCAAGAACCTTACAAATGTCTATTACAGGTTTAAGAAGTATGTCATTAATAGAAACTCCACCTGTTAATAGATATCCAGTTCAAACTTATGTATTACCTGTTAATAAAACATTAATTAAAGAAGCCATTAACAAAGAATTAGCTCGTGATGGACAAGTTTTTGTATTATATAATCATGTCAGCGATATTGATGATAAAGTGACTGAAATAAGTAACTTGGTAGAAAATGCTAGAGTAATATCAGCTCATGGTCAAATGGATAAAAACGAAATAGAAGATAAAATGATGCAATTTATAAATCATGAAGCCGATGTTTTAGTCTGTACTACTATAATAGAAACAGGTATAGATATTCCAAATGTAAATACATTAATTATTTTAGATGCAGACCATTTTGGACTTAGTCAACTTTATCAAATAAGAGGTAGAGTTGGTCGTAGTAATAAAATAGCATATTGTTATTTAATGTATGAAGAAGGTAAAATATTAACAGAAACAGCTACAAAAAGATTAAAAGTAATAAAAGATTTCACCTCATTAGGAAGTGGCTTTGCAATTGCAACTAGGGATTTATCAATAAGAGGTGCTGGAGATATTTTAGGTAGTGAACAAGCAGGTTTCATTGATAGTGTAGGAATAGATTTATATTTAAAAATGCTAGAAGAAGAAACCAAAAAATTAAAAGGTGAAGAAATAACAGAAGATGAAAATACACAACCACTAATTTCTGTATCAACCCATATTTCTGATTCCTATGTAAAAGAACAAGATTTAAAGATAGAAATACATAGAATAATTAATCAAATAGATAGTAAAGAATCTTTAGAAAAAACTAGACAAGAACTAGAAGATAGATTTGGAAAACTTAATGAAGACATGATTATATATATGTATGAAGAATGGTTTGAAAAGTTAGTTAAAAAATTAAATATTAAGAGAGTTCATCAAACTAAAAATACAATTGAAGTTACTATTTCTGCTAGTCAGATAAAAGATGGAGAAAACTTATTTAGAACTGCTTTTAAGATAAGTCCAATGTTTAGATTTAAGTCTACAAGTACTGAAGTAACTATAATATTAGATACCATTAAATTAGATAAACATCCAATATATTATCTTACAGAGTTATTATCACAGTTAAATCAATTAGCCTAATCAACTTGACTTATTAAGAAACTATTGTTATTCTTAAATAAAAAAGGTAAGGTATATAAATATGAAACAAGAAGAATTATTAGAGCAGCATTTATCAATCTATTTAAACTCAATAGAAGAATTAATTAAAAATAACAGTTATTCCCTAGTGGAAGATGATTTATTACCACTGTTTAAGAAACCACCATTAGAAACGATGGATACTATTAAACAAAGAATGTTATCATTAGGAAAACATTATCAAGTAATAATTAATACTGAACAATTAGATAAATCATTGGAGATATATAGAAATTCCATGCAAAAAAAAATAAAATCATTAAAAAAATATCGAGAAGATTATTTGATTAAAGACATAAGACAAAAAGCAAAAGATACTAAAGATGGAACCTTTAAAATATTAAAGAAAGACTTAGCTTCATTGGATAGAAATCTAAAAAAGGAAATTAAAGTTGAAATAGAAAGTGACATGCAGAAACTAATAGATAATATACCAAACTTCTTCCAAACTAATGAGATAGGAGATAAACTTCAAAAGGATGCTACAAAGTATTTTAAAACAACTTATCCAAGAAATTTAATGGAAACTATAGATATGAAAGTCATTGTAAAAAATACAACATTAATAAATGGAGTTAATGAACAAACTGACCACTTTATCTTTGCTAAGGAAAACTCACATCTCTTTGATTAGAGATGTTTTCATTTGGAAATAATTACCACATAAAAAACTATCTTCTACTGTATATAATAATAATATATAACTTTTAATAGTATAAAATGGGCAAAACTTGAGAGAATACTACTAGAAAAGAAGGGAGCATTTTATGAAATCAACAGGCGTAGTAAGAAGAATAGATGATTTAGGAAGAATTGTATTACCAAAAGAAATAAGAAAAACATTACGCATTAGAGAAGGTGAATCCTTAGAAATATATACTAATGGCGAAGAAATAGTTCTAAAAAAATTTACTTCATCATCAGATTTAAAAGAAATATCACAGAATTTAATTGATACTATAACTAATACTATTAAGAATAGTATTCTTGTAGCAGATCGTGATAATATTATTGCTGGAAGTGGTCCATTAAAAAAAGAATTTATTAGTAAACATATTTCAAGTCAATTAGAAAATATATTGCTCAATAATGAAAAAACTAGTAAGTATAGTGTTGAATATAAAGAAATAATAGAATCAGATAATAAGTTTAATAAAGTGTTTGATTATTTAGTAAATCCTATTCTGTCAGAGGGTGAAGTTATTGGTTTAATACTAATAATAGATGTACACACAGGAAAAATGTTTAGTGAAGAACAAGAACATATGGCTCAAATAATTTCACAATTTTTAGAAAAATATCTTGAAGAGTGAATAAATTTATGATAAAGTAAATCTGTTAAAAACATTGATGGAGAGGCAAATAGAATCTTTTGGTAATAGAGACTTCGGTTGGTGGAAAAGAAGCAAAAAAGACTATGTTGCTATGGCTCTTGAGTCATTATATCGATATGTAGGTATAATCGTTATTGAAACGTTATTTCAAATAAGATGTGCAAGTTATTGTGAACAAAGGTGGTACCGCGGAAACATTTCGTCCTTTGGACAGTAACTTTTTTATTTTCTAAGGAGGAAAAATTATGGAAAAATATTACATTAGTACAGCAATTACGTATACTTCAGGTAAACCACATATAGGAAATACTTATGAGATAGTCTTAGCAGATGCAATTGCAAGATACAAAAGACTTAAAGGATATGATGTTTATTTTCAAACTGGTACAGATGAACATGGCCAAAAAGTAGAAGAAAAAGCAAAGAAAGAAGGCAAAACCCCTCAAGAATTTACTGATGAAGTAGCTAGTGAAATAAAAAGAATCTGGGATTTAATGAATACTAGCTATGATAAATTTGTTAGAACTACTGATAAAGAACATGAAAAGATAGTTCAAAATATCTTTCAAAAATTATATGATCAAGGTGATATTTATTTAGGTGAATAT
>CAKOYC010000035.1 GCA_934130265.1 uncultured Bacilli bacterium | reverse complement strand
AATTAAGGTAGAGGTAATATATTGTTTTAATCTAAGTTTAGTCTTCATCTATTCTATACCCCATTCCTTTAATAGTAGTAATTATAGTGGTTCCTATTTTTTCTCTTATTCTTTTAAAGTAAACGGTTACTGTATGGTCATCAACATAATTACCAGTCCAATCCCAAATCTTATCTAAGATAACATTTCTACTTACAACTTTATTTATATTTACAAATAAGAGATTGACTAGTTTTAACTCTAATGCTGTTAATTCTATAGGCGTATTATTTTTCATTAAAACTAATTTATCCATATCATAAGAAATATCTTTAATCTTAATAATACTTTTCTTTTTACATCTTAATAATATTCGATTAATTCTTGCTATTACTTCCCTAGTAGAAAAAGGTTTAGTTATATAATCTTCTGCTCCTATATCTAGACCTTTAACAATATCATCTTCTTCATCTTTTGCTGTTAAGAAAATAGTTGGTATCTTTAAGTTTTTAATAGTATTTACAAATAAATCAAAACCATTACCATCAGGTAAAGTAATATCAAGAATGATTAAATCAATATTTGTATTAGAAAGTAAGTATTCTTTAGTATCTTTTATTGTAGTTTTAATAACTAGTTTATAATTACTTTTTTCCAAGGAATATGTAAGTCCTTTAATAATTGATTCTATATCTTCTACTAATAAAATATTCATATTTGTAGCTCCCTTCATTAATATTATAGCAAAATATAAGGGAGCCGAAGCTCCCTATCTAGATATTTTCATTTCTAATCGTTTCAATAGTATTTTGTTTATTAATCTTATTAAGAGAATACTTCATAATTAAGGAGATAAGTATAAATACTACTAGTATAGATATTATAATAGCAACGATAGGTAGTTTATAAGGTATATCAGAATCTGAAGATAGGTAAATCAAATAAGATAATATTGTTCCAATAAGTATACCAAATAGTAATGATTTAATACCCATAAATAAACTTTCTAATCTTATCATTCTTTTAAATTCTTTTGAAGTCATACCAATAGATTTTAACATAGCAAATTCTTGTTTTCTTAATTCCATATTAGTAGTAATAGTATTAAAGATGTTAGTTATTCCAATTAATGAGATTACAATAATAAATCCATATAGAAATATAGCAATTAAGGTAAATAAGTTATTCATTATTCTTACATTTTCTTCTTTATTATCAATATTATAACTTTCCCCACTTAGATAACTATCAAGTTCATCCTGTAGTTTATCAGCATTACTTGCTTTATAATAAATATCTAAGTTATTGGTTTTAGCTATCTTATCAAACATTTCATCACTAATTATTAAGTAGCTGTTAGATAGCCATTTTAGAAAATCAGGTTCTATAGAAGATATAGTCCCTATTTCTAAGTTTAATTGGTTAGTAGAGGTAATTACATCACCTTTATTAAAGTCATATACTCTAATATTCTTTGTTATTTTATTATTGTTTTTATCATAACTAGTTATATATTGCTTATCAAAAAGTATCGCTTTATCTTTTATATCATCATAGTTTAACCCTAATGATTTAATATACTTATCATATTGTTTTTTACCTATAGCAAAAATAGTAATATGTCCTTCAGCATCACTTTGATTTTTAGTACCAAAATATTCTAAATATTCTTTACTAGAATGAGAACCAGTAAAAGATAATTCACTATTTCTTAATATAGCATAATCTTCTATACCAGATAAATTAACTGTTTTAAGAAACTTATTATATGAATAATCATTAATTGCATTAGTACTTAATGAGATATTAAAATCAGATACTTTTAACTCATTATTTACATTTTGAAAAGCTAATTCCATAAAGCTATATAAAGCGATAAATACAAAGGTCGAAACTGTTATTGATATAATAGTAGTTCTATACTTTTTCTTATTTCTTTTCAAATTCTTAAAAGATATTACTCCTCCTATACCAAATAGTTTTTTTATGTATTTAGGAGATTTGATTTTTTTAGAAGAAATTTTTAAATTAGCACTATTTCTAATAGAATCTATTTCTGATACTTTAGAAGCTCTTGTAGCACTTTTTAATGCTGAGAAATAGATAGTTATTATACCTAATATTATAGCTACTAAAATAGCATAAGTTGAAAATACTAATTCTAATTTAAAACCAGTTTGAACTACATCAATTAAATAATAATTACTAATAATGATTAATATATAGGTAGCTAAGCAGCCTAAGATTATTCCTAAGGGTATACCTATTAAACCAAGGATAGTAGCTTCATAAAAAACATTTCTCTTTATTTGCTTTTTAGTAGCTCCTATACTTCTTAACATACCATACTGTCTTATTTTTTCAGTAATTGATATATCAAAACTATTTTTAATACAAAATATAGAGGTAAATACTATAATAACTATCACAATAGCAAGTACTTTTCCTAAGTCTCCTATACTAGTACTTGAAATAGGATTAGTTTCTAAATCAATAAGATATTTATTCACATCAAACATATAAGTCTTTTTTAATTGTTCAGTTAGTTTTTCTGATTCTATTTCTTGATTATAGACTTTTCTAAATAATACTTGGGATACTCCTAAAATATTAGCAATTGTTTTATCCCAGTTTTTTACACCATCTTTTGTAAACTTAGCATAGATATCTACATTTCCAGATAAGTTTTTACTATCCATATAGGTAATAAAGGTATAACCTGGAGCAGTATAATATTCAATATTAGTAGCAGGTCTTTCTATAATACCTACTATTTTATAAGTCTTAGTTTGCATTTCAACTAACTGTTCACCAGCAGTATTTTGATACTTATCACTTTGAGATAGTTCGCTACCTTTAGAATCTATTCTTTTGCCAACTTCTAGTGTAATACTATCATTAAGTTTTAAATCTAAGCGACCATTTGTTTTTAAATGAGTTGGTATAACTATCTCATTAGTATTTTCTGGTAATCTACCCTTAACTAATCTAACAGATAAATTATTAAGAGCGTCTTTAGTAAATCCTTTTAGATAAGCATAAGGTTTATCTTCATTTTTAGAATCTATTTTAGCATAACCAAATCCTTCTGTTATATTTAATTTTTCAATATTTCTATTATTTACAAATTTATCAATATCACTAGTAGGAACATTATAAAAAGCGGTATGAAAGTCACCTTTGATAATGGTTTCATATTTTATTAAAGATTTAATTCCACTAGCATACATAGATGCTACTGCTGTAATTAAAGCTACTGATAACATAATACCAATAATTGTAACAATAGTTCTTTTTTTATTTAATTTAAGATTTTTAATTGTTAATTTATTAAGTAATGTCATAATTATACCTCCGAAACAATTTTTCCATCTTCAATTTTTATTATCCTATCAGCAACTTTTGCTATTTCCATATTATGAGTAATCATAATTATTGTTTGATTAAGTTCTTTATTAGATTTTTTTAATAACGCTACTATTTCATCACTTGATTTTGAATCTAAATTACCAGTTGGTTCATCGGCTAAGATAATTGTTGGATTTGTAATTATAGCACGACCAATACTTGTTCTTTGTTGTTGTCCTCCTGATAGTTCATTAGGAAGATGATTTTTTCTATTTTCTAGTCCTAGTAATTTTAATAGACTAGCTAGTCTTTCTTTATCAACTTCACGATTATCTAAAGCAAGGGGTAAAGTAATATTTTCTTCTACGTTTAGGATAGGTATTAAATTATAAAATTGATAAATTAATCCTACTTGTCTTCTTCTAAATATAGCAAGTTTATCATCATTAAATTTAAAGATATCTTTTCCATCTATATATACCTTACCAGAAGTTGGTCGATCAACCCCACCTATCAAATGTAATAAGGTTGATTTACCAGATCCTGATGCTCCAACAATAGCAACAAATTCTCCTTTTTCTACTGTAAAAGACACATGATCTAATGCTACTACTTTAGTTGTATCTTTACCATAAATTTTAGTTAAATTGTCTACTCTTAGAATTTCCATAAATAATTCCTACATTTCTTATAAGTAATATATTATAGCTAAAGTTACAACTAAGTTACAAAAAGAAAAAAACAAAAAGATTCTACTTTATTTGTTTTTCTCTAATAATTCTAAATATGTTTTATATAAGGAGTTTTCATAACGATACTTAATACACTCAAAATAATATTTCTTTCTAATATCACTTATTACTTTTATTCCTTCATATTCATTTGGAATATCATTAATAATATCATATATCTTTGAAAGGTCTATTTTAGGTACTATTCTTAATAATGCTTTATTACATTCATCATTTTCTAAGCTTTCTATATATTTAAATGGATTTATTATTTTATCATTAATAGAAAAAGCACATATTCTTGAAAGATAAGCACTATTTTTAAACCTTTCCTTATCACTTAGTATTTTTTCAATCTTTAAATCATCAGTATTATTTCCAAAAGAAGCACCATTATCAAAAACAGGAGCTATCTCAGTCTTCTTAGTATCATTATTTATTAATACTCCCCAGTTTCCATTATTTCTATCATTATTTCCTATTAAAGCATCAACAATAAACATATCCCAGAATCTATCTTTCAAGCCTTTAGTGTTAATAAATCGCGGATTATTTTCCATAATAATCATTATTTCGTTCAAATCTACTGTATGATTAGAACTTGAGGTAATAGAAGAAAGCTTCTCATCCAACCCAGAAACATAAATATTATAAATGGAATTATAATCTTCAAAGATAATCTTACTTATATCATTTCTAAAGTCTTTACAAGCAACTACTAGTTTATTATCTCTTACCCCTAACATTGTCTTATGCACTGGAATATCAATAGATTCATATATATGAGAACCAATATATTCTGATAGTGGTGATGTAGAATAAGACATATCAACCTTTTTTCTTAAAGTCCTAGTCGACTTTGGAAATTTTAAAAACCAATTTTCTCCATCTATAATAATTCCTAATTTAGCACCAGCATGTCCTCCATAAGTTAACATATTTTCAGTACAATTATTAAAATCTTTTATTTTCATAACTAACCCCTGTATTTTTTTAATATTGTTTCAAATTGACTATTTGTTATTTCACCTGATAATAGAAATGATTTTGAAAATGATTCTAATCCTTCATAAAGTCCATCATACATTTCCATATTACCTTCCTTATCATATTTTTCTAAATCTTTAATTATATTTTGCAATAGTTTAGGTAATTCTTCTTTATTTATCTTAATAGAATGATCTATCATTTGATAATCTTTATCCATATACATCTCTCATTTCTTAATGAAATTATATCATTTCTACCAATAGATGTAAATTAATTACTCGTTAAACTAACCCTTAACTTTTCCAAAATCTTCTTCTCCTCTCTACTTACTTTTACTTGACTAATACCAAGACTTTCTGCTACTTCTTGTTGTGTTTTATCAAGATAGTACCTATTATTGATTAAACTTTTCTCATAAGAATTAAGTTTATCACAAGCACTTTTTAAATCTAAGATATCAGTATCATAGGCTTTTTCTACATAACTAACTTTATCATATAAGGATAAATTATCATCATTTCTATCATCTAAATGATAAACTGGCATACTTACTCTATCAACCATCTCTATCTTTTTTATATTCTCATTCATATAGTAAGCTACTTCATAAGTAGTTGCTTCTCTTCCAAACTCTTGAGTTAAATAATCTCTTGCCTCCTTTACTTTCTTTGAAAAGTTATAAACATCATATCCTACTCTTATTTCTCTACTATTACTGACTTCTTTTAGCATCTCTCCTTTAATATAAAGACAAATATAACTAGTTAAATCACTTCCTTTACTTTTATCATAATGAGTTAATGCTTCTTTTAGTCCAATACATCCTGCTTGATAAAGATCATCTATACTAGCATAATTTTTATATTTATTAGCCATCATATAGATTAACTTATCATACTTTAAGAGTAACTCGTCCATACCTCCTCCTTTCCCTTAAAGAATACTTATATTTTTTTTAAAAGACAATTCATTCGACAAAAGTAGAATTTCTTTTTCTTAAGAACATGTAAAGTCTATATCTTTTAGATAACTAAAAGTTTTATATACTAGCTTTAATTTCATTTTCCCACACTCTTTACTCTTATATAGTTTTAACTCTTTCAAAGGTATGGTTGAACTTACTAAAATCTTATCCCAATCTAAATAATCCAGTTTAATATTATCATAGAAAGTAAATACTTCTTTTCGATATATTTTATTTATCTTTTCTACTCTATCTACTTTATATCCATCCAAAACTCTATTACTAGTTAATAATGTATCATTCTTTTTATATTTATATAATTTTCTTCTATACCTATATAACTTTTCTTTCTTTAGTAATCTATAATAGGGTAAATCATTATAATTAGTAGTAACTTTTACTTTATTATTCATTTTTAGTCTAGTTAAATAGTTAATTAATCTTATCTTCTTAGTTACTACCCCTTTTTCTTTTAATTTTATTTTTCCTTTTAGATAAACGTCATTATTTTCTATTAATAAATAATTATCATTAGAGTTTTCTAATACCATTAATTTTATTTCTAAAATACTATCTTCTATCTTACTTTTATTAAAGTAATAAGTATTATTATTAGATTTAATAATATTATTATTAAGTTTTATATCTAAAATAGTTATATTACTACTAGTTAATACTTTTAGATAATTAATTTTTTCTAGTTCTAAATAATGATAGTACGTTATCTCTTCTTTTAAGTAATTAGGACTATTTATCTCTTTAGTTGTATAGCTACTATACTTATCGTAGATAAACATATCTGTTTTAGTATCATAGTCATCTGGTTTACTACTATAGTAATTATTACTAATCTCCCCTTCTTTTCTTAAATAGTATAAATCTTCTTCTTTCATTATTTCTCTTGTCTTATCAGTAGAAGTATCTGCTACTAGATAGGGAGTTTCTACTGTTTCTGCATAAACATTAGTAATAAATAAACATAAAAATAGATAAGTTAGCATAAGTACCTCCTTATCTATATTATTTACAATAAATTAATTTTTTTTAATCTTTAGCTTTAAAAAATAAAGTAAATATAAAGGAAAAGATTATTGCGGATGTTATTCCTGATGCTGTAAGATCAAACATTCCCATTAATAATCCTAAAAATCCAAAGGTTTCTGCTTTTGCTAATGCTCCATGAATAAGAGAGTGTCCAAAGGAAGTGATTGGTACTAGTGTTCCTCCTCCACAAGTAGCTATAAAAAAGTCATAGATTCCAAAAGCATCTAAAGCTGCTCCAACAACTACAAAGATACTTGTTATATGTCCTGGTGTTAATTTAGTATTATCAAGGATAAGTTCTGCTAATAAACAGATAGTTCCACAAAATAAGAATGAATATATAAAATACATTTAAATCGCCTCCAAACATACTAAATGTGCTATAGATAAAATTGGTTTCTTTTGATAGACAAAGGTGGGAGAAAATAAAGCACCAGTTGCTACTAACAAGACTCTTTTATAAACGCCTTCATTTAAGTCTTTTAATATTTTAGAATAGGTAACTAAAGCACTACAAACTGGTCCACTACCTCCAGCCATGACATCTTTTTGTTTTTCTAAGTCATATAGTATTACACCACAATCATTATAGTTATTACCTAACTCTATCTTATATTCTTCCTTCATAAAGTCTTTTAATATTTCTTTACCATATACTCCTAGGTCTCCTGTTACAATTAAGTCAAAGTCTTTAGGGGAATACTCACTATTCTTAAAATAGTCATTCAAAGTATGAGCAGCAGCTCCTGCCATAGCAGCTCCCATGTTTAACGGATCTTTTTGGTTATAATCAACAATAGTACCAATTACTCCTTCACTTACTCTTACTTTACTAGGTTTATTAGTAAGCAAAATACTAGCTCCTCCTGTTGCTGTAAAAGTAGCCGTCTTTGGTTTAGGAGCTCCATACTCAGTTGGATTTCTAAATTGTTTTTCACTAGACATATTATGTGATGAGGTAGCAGCAATGGCATTATTAATAAAACCACCATCGATTAGTGATGCTGCAATTAATATTCCTTCAGCACTAGTTGCACATGCACTATATATTCCAAGAAAAGGGCTATTCATATCTAGACTAGAATAACAAGATGAAGTTATTTGATTTAATAAGTCACCAGCTATTACTATATCAATATCAGATTCTTTTAGATTTGATTTCTTTAATACTAGTTTCAAACTCTCTTCTAATAATTTCACCTCTGCTTGTTCAAAAGACTTTTCACCGCAATATAAATCTTTCTTATAACGTTTATCAAAATAATTACTAAGTGGTCCTTTCGCTTCATAAGGACCTGCTACGGTAGCAGCATTATCTACATAAACATTCTTAAACTTAAAAATCATTTTAACACCTCTATTCCATAACGAATCATTCCAAATAACCAAGATGATACTATTCCATAAAGAATAACAGAACCAGCTAGTTTAAAGATATTACTACCTATTCCATAGATTGGTCCTTCTTTCTTATAATCAATAGCAGCACTTGTCATAGAGTGAGCAAAACCAGTTATAGGAATAAGTAGTCCACACTTAGCTTTCTTAACAAGATTATCAAACACACCAAGAGCTGTTAATAAAGATGCTATAAATATTAGTGTTACTATCATATAAGTTGAAGCATCACTTCTAGAGATTGATAATATTTTCACATAAAAACAAATTAATCCTTCCCCAAGTACTCCTACTAAGCCACCAACTATAAATGCAATTAAAGCAAATTTAGCTCTTTCTTCTTTAGGTTTATGTCTTTCAACTATTCTTTGATATTTCTTTTCTTTCATATTATTCACCAATAATAGTATGAGTAGTTTTTTTTTTTATATACATTTTTATCAAAAGAAAAAGTCTATCTTTAGACTTTATTTCATATATTATTGATTAAAATAATTATAGTAACATAGTAAGCTCTTTTTTACTTAAACCAGTATACTTCATTATTTTATCTAATGATTCTTTTCCTTGAATCATTATTTTTGCTATAGCTAGTTTTTCTTTATTAGCACCAGTTTTTTCACCTTCTACTAGTCCCAAGCTTTTACCTTCTGCTAGTCCCAAACTTTTACCTTCAGCTAGTCCCAAGCTTTTGCCCTCGGCTAATCCATCATCTCTTCCACTGGCATATTCAGAATTTTTCTCTTTTCTGATAACCGCTTCATAATCATAGTAAGCATTAAATTCATCATTCAGTTTTAGTTTTTCTAGTTC
>CAKOYC010000034.1 GCA_934130265.1 uncultured Bacilli bacterium | reverse complement strand
AGTGGTCCAAAGAAAGGATTTGTTCTTGCTAATAGTGTTGGTTTAGTAGACTCTGATTATTATGGTAATGAAAATAATGATGGACATATTTATTTTGCTTTCTTTAACTGTGGTAAGGAAGAATTACATGTTAAGAAGGGAGATGTAATTGGTCAAGCAGTATTTGAAAAATATTTAACTGTTGATAATGATATTGCTGGAGGAGTTAGAAATGGAGGATTTGGTTCTACTGATAAATAGACCAATTCTTTTTTTGTTAAAATAAAACATTAGCCTTTTGTCTTAGACTAATGTTTTTTTGCTTTCTATTCAATTGTTTCTACTTCTCCAGGAGTAGTAGGCTCTGTTGGATTAGTATTTCCAGTTATGGTGACTGTTATATTACCAGTCTCTTTAGTTTCACCATCATAACTAAATTTATATTTTAAAGTATAAGTACCTGGTGTTGATAGTGTAGAAGTTGATAATGATACACCACCTGGACCTGTGATAGATGACAATTTCCAGTTACTAGTTTTACTAGTTATATCGTTGCCATTTTCTGTTACAGTAACATAATTACTAATATCAGATATATCATATGAAGTAGTGCTGATTGTTTTGTAAGTTACCTTTAAAGTAGTACTTACTTTCTTTAATTCATAAGTAGCAGCATTACTCTTGATTCCATCATAACTCTTATAAGTAGCAATTACTTTATAAGTACCATATGGATTACTTGGATTAGTTACAGTGAATGATGTATTACTAGTAAATCCTAATAATGTGTTGTTGAAATATACGTTATAACCAAATGTTCCATAAGAACTATTACTTGGTGGAGTAACGGCATTCCAAGAAAGACTAACAGAATTATTACTACTATTATATGTTGCTTTAAGATTAGTTGGAGCACTTAAATTGCTTTCTTCTGTTTGTGTATTAGTAGGTTCGCTACCTTTTTTAAAGTATTCATAAGTAACGGCACCAGAGTAACCTGCACCAGCAATTTTAGCAGGATTACTTCCTACAACCACTCCTAATTTAACTACGCTATTAGGCATTTTAAATTCTTCTTTATTTTTTTCAAATACGGAATTAGCTATAGCTGTAAATAACTTATCTCTTTGAATTGTACATTTTAAGTTATGACAGTATAATCCTTGACCAACTAAGTCTCTAGTTGTGTCTTTATAACCATACCACATACCAATAACTGTCTTAGTAGTATATCCAATTACCCATGAATCACGAATAGCATCATCACTCATGCCAAGTGTTTGTCTTGTTTTTTGGTCAAAGTTTGTAGTACCAGTTTTCATAGCAATTTTATCCATATTTCCAGTACCAATAAGAGTAACATCATCTAAGATGCTGGTAATCATATAAGCAGTGGCATCACTCATTGCTTGTTTTTTAGTACCTTCATGTTTTTTCTCTTCACCTGTATCTCTAAAGACTACTTTACTAACTGAATAAGGTTCGTTATAGTATCCTCCATTTGAGAAAGCAGCATAAGCAGCAGCCATTTGTAAAGAGTTAACACCAGTAAAGGCTCCTAAAGAGTGTGCTTCATGAATTTTACCATTTTCTATCTCTGGTTCAATTCCAAGATTTTGGACAAATTCAATAACCTTTTTGTTATCTACTTGTTGGAATGCTTTTAAAGCCGGGATATTTCTAGATAAAGACAAAGCTTTTCTCATAGTTATAGCTCCCATAAAGGTTCCATCCCAGTTATTAATTGATTTACCATTAGTATAAGAATAAGGCTCATCAACAAACATTTTATAATTTCCATTGTCATTATATCCATAGGTTGAAGCATTATTATATTCAATTAGTGGACCATAATCAAATAGTGGTTTTGCAGTAGAACCAGGTTGTCTTTTAATCTCATCACTAGTAGCAAGATTTAGTTCTTTAGCACCCTTTTTATTACGACCTGCTCCAATAGCAAGAATTTTACCAGTAGCACTATCTAAGACACTTACACCACTTTGAATAGTATCATTTGCCCAGGTATATGTTTCACCATTCATTACTTTGTCAACACCATCTTGTTTTGATCTATCTAAGTTAGTGTATACTTTCATAGAAACTGTGTATGGGTCAGCTTTATACTTAGCAATACACTCATCTACTACAGTATCAATATATCCTTGATATTTAGATAAACCACTTTGAGCAGATACATTATAATCTACTAAAGATTCAATAGAAATATCACTAGCCATTTTTCGCTCATCACTTGTTATATAACCATGTCTTTCCATTAGATATAAAACAGTATTGCGTCTTCTAGTAACTGATTTAATATTATCAGTATTAGTTGGTTTATATAAGTTAGGAGCTTTAAACATACCTGCTAGAACAGAAGCTTCTGCTAAGTTTAAATCACCAATATCTTTGTTGAAATAGGCAAGAGCTGCTTGTTTAACTCCATAGATATTACCACCTAGGTTATGATTATTTACATAAAACTCAATTATTTGTTCCTTGGTATAGTTCTTTTCAAGTTTAAATACTGCTAAATAAATATCAGTAAATTTTCTAATGATTCCTTTAATACCATGGTCGTCAGCTGATGTAAACGAATTTTTAATAACTTGCATAGATAGGGTAGAAGCACCACCAGCATCACTGTGTCCCACTGCTTGTCCTAATGATGCCTTTAAAAATCTTGGGGCATCAAACCCGTTATGTTGAAAGAATCTTGAGTCCTCAGTAGCGACAATAGCATCTACTAATACTTCAGGTAATTCATCGTAAGTTACTTTTTCTCTCATTTCCGTTCCAAGTCGTTCAAATTCATTACCATCAATATCGTAAAGAATACTTGGTTCTTTCTCGTTTAATTGATTAACATCAAACTTAGGGGCCTTAATAACTACATAAGCTAAGAATAAAATCCCAAGAAGCATTACTAATATACCTAAAGATAATATAACAATTATTATAATATTAAGTATTTTTTTCTGTTTTGGTTTATTTTTAACTTTATCTAGTAGTCTAGCAAGACCAACTATTATTAAAATACCTACTCCTAAGAAAACAGTTAATAACCAGCCTATAATAAAATAACTAATAATCATTAAGACTAAGAAGCATCCTAATAATATTAAGGTTAAATTACTATTAGACTTTTGTGTTGTCTTTTTTTTCATTTTTTACCTCCAAAATATTATCTATAATACTTAGATAATCTATTCTAGGCCGAAGGCCTTCTTTTAAAAGATATCCATGCTTTACAAAATAATCATGTGGAATAGATTTTTTTTCTTCCTTATTTATATAATCTTGTAAATCAGTACTCATTAGTATATAAGTTTCCGAAAGCGTTGTAAAGCGGACAATTAGAAAACCAATTCCCCCAGCATTTGAAATATTTTCTAAATGTTTAAGTTGGTGAAGATGAATATTAGCAAGAGGAAATGATGTTTTATTCTTTGTTTCCTTTGCTTCAAAGTCAATGTAATAGCCTTTATAAATACCATTATAGTCAGTAGTAGAAGGTTCCATATAAAAGGCTTCTTTAATAATTGCACTTTTTCCTTTAAAGTCTACTTTACTAACTCTTATTGGAGTAGGTTTTTTATAGATATAAGCTATATTCTTTTCCTTATAATAGTGGTTTGATTGATTTAAGTCATCTTCTAAGTTCATTCCACGATTTTTATAATTAATAAGATGGTTGTTTGTCTTTTTTATTCCACCAGGATAATTCATTTCATTCACCTAGTATATATTATATATCATTTTATTTGCTTTTTCTATCTTTTAAATATAAAAAAATAGGATTTGCCTATTTTTTCTTCATTTGATATATTTTTACTTCTTGATTTTTCTTAGTAACTTGGCTGCAATGATCGATTACTTCACTAACTAGTGGTATTTCACTAGAAATTAGTCCAGTTAGAGTAGCATATTTAGCTTCTAAATTTAAGAAAGTATCAAAACATGATCTTTTTTCTTCTTCTAATCTGATATTAGTCTCTTTTTTTCCCCTATAAAAGTATTTTTTATCTTCAAACTTTGAATATTCAAAAGAAACTTCATTCTTACCAAACCAGCAGATAACTTCACCATCATCTTCAATAGTTCTAATACGATATTTACTATTTCCTTTTTTATCTTTTACCATTCTCATAGAAAAGTTTATATCTTGCTTTTCTATATCACCAGTTTGAATATGATCAACTACATAATCATCATCATTTTGTCTTAGACTAATGGCAGTATCTTTTCCTTTGATACGAACTCTATTATTATCATCTTGTAAAAGAAGAACTTCCTCTTTTTTTCTACCTTTTCGCATAGTAATCCAACCATCTTCCACAGTTATGGTTTTTCCTAACATAGAAAACAATTCTTTACTTTCTTCTTTTTTTAAAAAATTATCTAAACGAATCATTATATTTTTTGCTTCCATATATATTAACCCTCCCAAAGTAATATCAATTATAAATAGATTTTTTTTCTTTGTCAAATAAAGTAATGCTTTGTCGAATTAGTTGTCTAATAATTAAAAAATATGTAGAATAAAATTGAGGTGAAACAGATGAAAAGTCAAGATGTAATTGTATGTTTAAATTCTATGATTGAAAATATTTCTATTGCTAAAAAAATTGATGTATTAATAAGGTTGAAACAATTGACAAATAAGTAGTTTTATTGCTAAAATATAGTATGTAAAGGGATTGGTGATAAATATGTATCAAAACAAAATTACACTTACACCACAAGAAATCTTAGAGAAAGATTTTAAGATTGATACTCGTGGATACAGATTAAAAGAAGTTGATGAATTCTTGGATATGATAATTTCTGACTATGAACAGTTTTATAAAATAATTGAAAGTATGGAAAAAGAAAAAACTGAATTATTAAAAGAAATTATGTCCTTAAAACAAGAATTACGAAATGTTTCAATGGATGCTGAAATAGCTAAAAATTCTAAATCAGATACAATGGAAATCACTAATTTGGATATTTTAAGAAGACTTAGCAATTTAGAAAAAGAAGTATTTGGTAAAGACAGTGAATAATACTTGGGCAAGTGCTAGGGTAACCTAGAGGAAAGTCCATGCTCGCACTATCTGTGATGATAGTAGTGTTCGTGCTTAGGGAAAAAATAACCTAAGGTAGATTTATTCTAACGGCAAAACTTTATCTAAAGGATTATCCCATGATAAAGTGATAACGTGCCACAGAAACGATACTTTTGGAAACGAAAGGGTGAAACGAGGTAAACCCCACGAGCGAGAAACCCAAATTTTGGTAGGGGAGTCTCCATGAAAGAAAGATAATGAATTGGAGGACTAGTAATAGTAGATAGATACTTGCCACCTAGTAATAGGTACAAAACATGGCTTATAAAGTATTATTATTTTGTTGGAACTGAGGTTGATTATGAAAGAATTAGGAGAACACTTAAAGGAAACTAGAATAAAACATGGTGTTAGTCTAGAAGAAGCAGCCAGTGATTTAAATGTTTCCACTGATTTGCTTGAAAACTTAGAAAGTGCTAATACTAAAGCCTTTAAAGATGTCTATGATATAAAAAAAGTAATAAAAGAATATGCTAAGTACTTAGGGCTTGATGAAGTAAAGGTCCAAGATGAATTTAATGATTTTTTATTTGAACATACTTCCAAGATTTCTTTAGATGATATAATGGAAGCTAAAAAGAAAAAAGAAGAAGAGGAAACAAAGAAAGAGAAAAAAATATCATCTCCTTATACAAAAGTATATAAGCAAAAGAAAAAGAAATTACCTATAATAATAGGAATTATTATTTTTGTCTTTTTTGTTGTGATTGCGGTTTTATTGATTAAAGATAAGACTAAGAAACCTGTTATTAATAGTGAATTGAAAGGAAGTAGAAAATATGAATACACCAACCAAGTTAACTGTAGCTAGAATACTTATGACTATAGTCATGATTTTTATGTTACTATTTCCATTCTATGATGTTGGTATTAATATGCCTAGTTTTTTAGTAGGTGGTGTTTATGTTAAGTTAGAATACTTAATTGCTGGAGTAATATTTGTAGTAGCAAGTGTTACTGATTTCCTAGATGGTTATTTAGCTAGAAAGAATAATGAAGTTACTGATCTTGGAAAGATGTTAGATGCTATTGCTGATAAAGTTTTAGTAAATAGTGCTTTAATTATTCTTGCTAGTAAAGGTTTTATTTTAACCCTTATTCCAGTTGTTATTATTTTTAGAGATACTGTTGTTGATGCTATGAAAATGGAAGCAGCAAGGAAAGGAAAGGTAGTAGCAGCTATTTCTAGTGGAAAGATTAAAACTGCTAGTATGATGGTAGGAGTTACTTTAACTTTCTTTTATAACTTACCATTTGAAATGATTAATATAAGAGTTAGTGATTTCTTCTTATATTTTGCTACTATTATGTCAGTTGTTTCTATGTGTGAGTATTATAAACTTAATAAAAATTTAATTTTACCAGCTAAGGAAAAAGCCTAATTTTAGGCTTTTTTTGTTTGAATTTGATAAATTCAGTGATTCTTTTTAGAGAAAATAATAAATTCAAGTTAAAATAGTCCTGAAAATGGCAAATTATAACAAACGATTGTTCGAAAAAATATCTTGACATTTAAAATTTCTACTTATAAAATGGGTATATAGATGTTTGCACGAGGAGGAAAATTTATGAGCAAAACAATAAAAAAAGATAATAAAGATTTAGACCAGATTTTAGCTGATATTGAAAAACAGTTTGGAAAAGGTTCTATTATGTGTCTTGGAGAGGACTCTCATATGAAAATTGATGTGGTATCTAGTGGTTGTCTATCACTTGATGTAGCATTAGGAGTAGGAGGTTATCCTAAAGGAAGAATAATTGAAATATATGGACCAGAGTCTAGTGGAAAGACAACATTTGCCCTACAAGCTATTGCTGAAGTACAAAAAACGGGAGGAAGAGCTGCTTTTATTGATGCAGAACATGCTCTTGATCCCGATTATGCTAGAAGACTTGGCGTTAATACTAACGAGTTATTATTATCACAACCAGATACAGGGGAACAAGCTTTAGAAATATGTGAAGCCTTAGTTAGAAGTGAAGCTATTAGTATTATAGTAATAGATTCAGTAGCAGCTTTAGTACCACAAGCAGAAATAGATGGAGAAATGGGTGACTCGCATGTTGGTTTACAAGCAAGACTAATGAGTCAAGCTTTAAGAAAATTATCAGGTACCATTAGTAAAACTAATACTATTGCTATTTTTATTAACCAGTTAAGAGAAAAAGTAGGAGTTATGTTTGGTAATCCTGAAACTACCCCAGGCGGACGTGCTTTAAAGTTTTATTCTAGTATAAGATTAGACATTAGACGTAATGAACAAATTAAAATAGGCGATAAGATAGTTGGTAATAGAACTACTGTTAAAGTGGTTAAAAATAAAGTAGCTCCACCATTTAAGTCAGCTATTGTGGAAATAATGTATGGGGAAGGAGTATCTAAAGAAGGAGAATTAGTAGACCTTGGAGTAGAAGCTGGTATTATAGATAAAGCCGGAGCTTGGTTTTCTTATCAAGGAGAAAAGTTAGGACAAGGTAAAGAAAATGTTAAATTGCTTCTTAGAGATAATAAAGAATTAAAAGAAGAAATAGAAGCTAAAGTAAGAGATTTTTATGGAATAAGTTTGAATAAAGATAAAGAAAAAAAGGAAAAGAAATAGTATTTCTTCATTATAAATACATTTTCTTTTCTTGACATTCATTTTATTGCAACGTACAATAGAATTAGATTATAAGAAAAATTATAAATCTTAGTGGAGGTAAAAATGAATCAACTTATACTCTCCACTTTACTATTGTTAGTTGGACTAGTAATTGGTTTTGGGTTAACCATGTTAATTAATACATTAAGAAAAAATAATGCAACAAAGAAAATAGAAGAAATGTTAGAGGAAGCTAATAAAAAAGCTGATCAATTAAAACGTGATTCTATAATGGAAGCAAAAGAAAAAAATTATCAATTAAAACAAGAAGTTGATAAAGAAATCAAAGAAAAAAAACAAGAATTAAAAGATAATGAATTACGTTTAGAAAAACGCGAAAGTAGTATGGACAAAAGAGATGAGATTTGTCAAAAAAGAGAAGCTACTTTAGATGAGAGAGAAGAAAAACTAACCCAAAGACAAAAAGAAATTCAACAAGAACAAATTGAAGTGGAGAATTTAAAAAAAGAACAATTGGACTTATTAGAAAAAATATCTGGATTTAGTAAGGAAAAAGCCAAAGAAGTAGTAATGCAAAAAGTAAAAGAAGCTATGGCAAGAGAGGTTACTGTCTATATCAATGAAAAAGAAATGGAAGCTAAAATTACAGCTGAGAAGAAAGCAAAAGAGTTAATAGTTACTTCTATGCAAAGATATGCTGCTGATATTGCAAGCGACCAAACAGTTACGGTTGTATCACTACCTAATGAAGATATGAAGGGAAGACTAATTGGCCGAGAAGGTAGAAATATCAGAACGATTGAAGCGGTAACAGGAGTAGACTTAATTATTGATGATACTCCAGAAGCAGTAGTGTTATCAAGCTTTGATCCACTACGCAGAGAAATAGCTAGAGTTATGTTAGAAACTTTAATAAAAGATGGAAGAGTTCATCCTACTAGAATTGAAGAAGTATATGACAAAGTAGCTAAAGAGATGAAAGAACAAATAATGGACTACGGAAATGGTGCTTTGTTTGAACTTGGAGTAACTAAAATGAATCCTGAGTTAATTGAATTAGTAGGAAAACTTCATTTTAGAACTAGTTATGGTCAGAATGCTTTAAGTCATTCCTTAGAAGTAGCTGAACTTGCAGGTCTTATGGCAGCTGAGATTGGTGAAGATGTTAATCTTGCTAAAAGAGCAGGACTTTTACATGATATTGGAAAAGCAGTTGATCATGAAATTGAAGGAAGTCATGTAAGTATTGGTGTTGATCTTGCTAAGAAATATGGAGAAGGTGAGGTAGTCATTAATGCTATTGCTTCTCATCATGGGGATACTGATTCAACTAGTGTTATAGCTAATTTAGTAGCGATAGCTGATGCTTTATCTGCATCTCGTCCAGGAGCTAGAAATGACTCCTTAGAAAACTATATAAGAAGATTAACAGAACTAGAAGCAGTAGCTTCAGATATAGAAGGTGTTTCTAAATCTTATGCTATGCAAGCAGGACGTGAATTAAGGGTAATTGTTGAGCCTGAAAAAGTTGATGATTTACAAGCTCACCGTATTGCTAGAGAAATAAAAGAAAAGATTGAAACAACTTTAAAATATCCAGGTACTATTAAAATAGCAGTTGTTC
>CAKOYC010000033.1 GCA_934130265.1 uncultured Bacilli bacterium | reverse complement strand
GACTTATCGAAGAGATGATGATGATGCAACTCACTCTCATCAATTTATGCAGATAGAAGGATTGTTAGTTGATAAGAATATTCATCTAACAGATTTAAAAGGTACTTTTGAAATAGTTGCTAAAAGACTATTTGGAAGTGATACTGAAGTTAGATTAAAACCTAGTTATTATCAGTTTACTGAACCATCTGTAGAGTTAGATATTAGTTGTTTTAATTGTAAAGGAAAAGGTTGTGCTATTTGTAAAAATAGTGGTTATATAACAGTAGCAGGTGCTGGAATGGTTCACCCTAATGTCTTAAGAAACTGTGGTTATGACCCAGCTGTTTGGAGTGGTTTTGCCTTTGGCTTTGGAGCAGAACGACTTGCTATGTTAAAGTATGGTATTACAGATATTAGAACTTTTTATATGACTGATTTAAGATGTAGTAAAACATTTGATAGAAAGGAAGATAATAATGATTAATTTAGAATGGGTAAGTGACTATATTGATATTTCTGATTTAACACCTAAAGAACTAGCTAAAAGAGTAACAGAAAGTGATATTAATGTCGAAAAAGTAATTACTAATCATATAGATAATTTAGTAATCGGAGAAGTAGTAGAATGTATTAATCATCCTGATAGTGATCACTTACATATCTGTAAAGTAGATGTTGGTAAGGAAACATTACAAATAGTATGTGGTGCTCCTAATGTTAGAGTGGGTTTAAAAGCGATAGTTGCACTTGTAGGAGCTGTTTTACCAGGTGACTTTGAAATTAAGAAAAGTAAGATTAGAGGAGTAGAATCTGATGGTATGCTTTGTGCTTTATATGAGTTAGGGTTAGAAGAGAAGAATGATACTACTTATAGTAAAGGTATTTATGAAGGAGATAGTCACTTAAAAGTAGGAGATGATGCTTTAAAAGCTTTAGATTTAGAATCAACTGTTTTGGAACTTGATATTCATAAACACCGTAATAATGATTGTTACTCTCATATTGGTTTTGCATATATTGTAAGTGCTATTTTAAATAGAAAAGTAAATTTACCAGATACTAGCTTTAAAGAAATAGATGATAGTATAGATAAACATTTTAGTCTAGAAGTAGCAACTAATAAATGTAGTTATTATCTAGCTAGAATGGTTAAAGATGTTAATATTAAAGAATCACCAGACTTTATCAAAAAAAGATTAGTGGCAGCTGGTATGCGACCTATTAATAATGTAGTAGATATTTCTAATTATGTAATGTTAGAGTATGGTCAACCACTTCACTTCTTTGATTATGATAAGTTAGGATCTAAAATCTTAGTAAGAGATGCTAAAGATAAGGAAGAAATTACTACTCTTGATAATAAGGAAAGAGTTTTAACTAGTAATGATATTGTAATAACTGATACCATAAATCCTGTTTGTATTGCTGGTGTAATGGGTGGAATTGATACTGAAGTAACAGATAACACTAAAACAATTCTAATAGAAAGTGCTATCTTTGATTCTGTTAGTATTAGAAATACAGCTTCAAGATTAAATCTTCGTAGTGAAGCATCTATTAGATATGGAAAAGGTCTAAACTATGAATATACAGAAATGGCTATTAAAAGAGCTTGTCATCTATTAGAAAAATATGCTGATGCTAAAATTCTAACAGGTATAGTTAAATACGATAACGTTGATAAAAATCCAAAAGAAGTAGAGTTTAGAGCAAGTGAAGTTAATAATCTTTTAGGAATAGAAATAAGCGAAGCGGATATGGAAAAAGAAATGGATAGATTAGGCTTTAGTTATACACTAAAGAACAAAGTATTTAAAGTAGTAATTCCTAATAGAAGACTTGATATTGAACCTAATGTAAATGATATAGCCGAAGAAATTGTAAGACTTTATGGTTACCATAATTTAACTTCATCTCTTCCTGTTGTATCTATCAAGAAAGGTGAATATAAAGGAGATATTAAGTATCGTAAGTTTATCTCTAAAAGACTTAGAATGAAAGGCTTAACTGAGACTAAAACTTATACTTTAACATCACCTAGTATGGCTTCTATGTTTGATTATGAACATAAAGAAAAATTAGTTCTTCCAAACCCTATGAGTGTTGATAAATCTGTTGTTAGAACTAGTATTATTCCATCCCTAATAAATGTTTATAACTATAATAAAGCGAGAAAAGTAGATGATATCTTCTTATATGAAATAAGTAAAACATATGATAAAGATTATAAGGAAGAGTCTAAGATTGCAGGACTATTAAAAGGAAACATTGTTAAATCAGCTTGGAATGGTAATACTAAGTGTGACTTCTATGTTACTAAAGGTATAGTAGAAGATATTCTTAATTCGCTAGGATTTAATAATCGTTATACTTTTGTTCCTATGGAGTTACCTAATATTCATAAAGGAATATCAGCTAGTATTTTACTAGATGGAGAGATGCTAGGTATCATTGGAAGAGTCCATCCTAATACTTTAAAAGATGAAGTGTATGTCTTTGAACTTTCTTTAAATAAACTAATGCGAGATGTTAAACCTATTAAGTTTAAGGAACCATCTAAGTATCCTAGTATTGAAAAAGATGTTGCTTTCTTAATAGATAAAAAGATAACTGCTAGTGATATTTCTAAAATGATCAAGAAATCATCTTCTAGATTATTAAAGAGTATAGACGTATTTGATGTTTATAGTGGTGATAATATAGATAATGATAAAAAGTCTATTGCCTTTAAGCTTATTTATCAAGATGAAGCCAAAACTTTAACAGATGATGAGGTTATGACTGATTTTCATAAGATGATAGAGAAAGTTACTAAAGAGTTTAATTGTGAGATTAGAGATAATTAGTTATATAAGAGGTGATTAGTTTGCAAAAAAAAGAAACATTACTTGATCAGTTTAAAACTTATGTAGGTGCTTACTATGGAGTTGTTAGTATGGATGAATATGACTTGAAGGTATATGTTTTAAAAGAGATAGAAAAAGAAATAATTAACTTTATAGAGGTAAATGATTTAGATAAAGGAAAATGTTTAAAAGTTGCTAAAGAAGTAGAAGATAATGCTTCTCTTAAAACAAAATTACAAGATAGTTTATTAATCCTTTATAAAATGAATGATTATATGGAACTTATCTTTATGATTAAAAGTAAATTAAAAAAATTAAAAGCTTAGCAAATATTACCAGGAAAGAAAATCTAAAAATGAGACATTTTATTAATGGAGGTGTCGAAATTTGAAAAAGATTTTCTTTTTTGTGTTAGTTATTTTTTTGTTGCTAGTAATTACTAATACAAAAGCGTTAAATAAATATAGAGGTAGTAAGGAAGTAAAAGTGGTTGTTTCTTTTACTAATAGTAGTGTAACTACTGATGATATTAATGAAAAAATGTTATTTGATTATAAAGTTATTTCTTATAAACCTAAATTAGTACTTTCTTATTATGATGAGTCAATATTAAAGAAGCTTAATGATTTTACTTTTACAGATATAGAAGAAGGTAGAAAAAGATATTTAGAAATACTTAGACAATATGGTTTATATAGTGATATAGAAAAGATAGAATGTTTTGGTATACCACTTGCTAGTGTTACTATTTATACTAAAATTAATAATCTTAATCAGATAGATTATGAGAGTAAGATAGTTTAAAAAAATTAAATGATGCCAATTTTGCAAATTCAGGGTAAAAACTATCCTGAATTCTATTGTTTCAGGTATTCAAAATGCAAAATCACCGAAAATGTGGGCCGAAAATTTGAAAATTGGCTGTTTGCAATTAAAAAATGTATCTACTATAGTAATCACACTCTTAAAAAAGAAAGGAAAAATAGAAAATGAATGATAACAAATTTATTAGTATTCTAGTAGATACAACTATGAAATATTTAATGAAAAAGAAAGAAACTAGAGATATCTATTTAGAACTGTTTAGTGATATAATCGGTATTGATTTAACTAACTATATTCTAGTAGATAATGAGCTAAACTCTGGTAATAATATTAAAGATTTAAGACTTGATTTACTACTTGAAAATGGTGACATATTAGTTAATGTTGAAATTAATAATCAAATAGGAGAGTATTCCTCAATAAAAAATCTAACTTATGCTTTTAGGCTTGCTGGTAGTAGACATGAAAAAGGAAATACCTATTATGCTAAACAGGTGATACAAATAAATCTAAATAGAGAAAAATTTACTAAAGGTAATGGTGTATTGCTATATGAACTTAGAAATAAGAATTATGATTTAGTAAAGAAAGGGGTAAAAATCTATGATGTTTATCTAGAAAATTATAAGGACATTTGTTATAATGGTGACAATAAGAACGAGATGTTATTATCGATGTTAACTGCTAAAGATAATAATAGTCTTGAAAGAATAGTAAATAGTAATAAGGAAGGGATTGTTATTATGGATGAGTTAGATAGGCTAAGAAAAGATGATAGGTTTAATGCTTATTATGATGCAGAAAAAGTAAATGAAATGACAAGAGAGACTGCTTACTTAGAAGGTATTGATAAGGGTAAACTTGCTGGTGAGAGAGAAAAACAAATAGAAATAGCTAAAAAGTTAAAAGCTTTATCTATGAGTGATAATGATATTTCTAATGTAACTGGATTGTCTTTAGAAGAATTAGATAAAATAGTTAAAAAAAATTAAGTGATGACAATTTTATAAATTTAGAGTATATGGTGACAATAAGAATGAGTTGTTATTATGGATGAGTTAGATAGACTAAGAAAAGATGATAAATTTAATGCTTATTATGATGCAGAGAAAGTAAATGAAATGACAAGAGAGACTGCTTACTTAGAAGGTATTGATAAGGGTAAACTTGCTGGTGAGAGAGAAAAACAAATAGAAATAGCTAGAAGCTTATTAAGTACTTATCATTAAAAAGGATAAATTTATTATAATCTTTTCTTGAAATAACTTGAAAGATTAACTATTAAAATATTATACTTGATTAGTAAGGAAGGTAATACAAGATGAATGAAATGATTATTAAAGAAATGAGTAAAGACTTAAACATTAGTGAAAAACAAGTACAAACAGTTTTAACTTTACTAAGTGAAGGAAATACTATTCCATTTATTGCAAGATATAGAAAAGAAGCAACTGGAGCATTAGATGAAGAAGTAATTAGAAAGATAGAGGAAGTATATGTTTATCAAGAGAATCTATTAAAGAGAAAAGAAGATGTTATTAGATTAATAGATGAAAAAAAGATGTTAACAGAAGAGTTAAAGAATGAAATTTTAGCTTGTCAAAAATTAGTAGAAGTAGAAGATTTATATCGACCATATAAAGAAAAGAAGAAAACCAAAGCAACAGAAGCTATTGCTCTTGGACTTGAACCTCTTGCTAAGATGATTATGGCTTTTAAAGAGACTGGTAGTCTTGATAGTTTAGCTAGTAAGTTTGTTAATGATAAGGTGAAAACTATAGATGAAGCCCTAACTGGAGCTAGTTATATTATTGCTGAATGGATAAGTGATAATGCTTATTATCGTAAATGGATTAGAAGTTTTCTATATAAAAATGCTTCACTTACTAGTAAGAAAAAGAAAAATAGTGTAGATGAAAATGCTACTTATACTATCTATTATGATTTTTCTGAACCATTAAAAGGATTAAAACCACATCGAATTTTAGCAATTAATAGGGGAGAAAAAGACGGAATTTTAACTGTAAAACTTGATTATGATGAAGAAAAAATTATAGAGTTTTTAGAAAAGAAAATAATTAAGAGGGAATCTTTTGTTAATCCTTTAGTAAAATCTGCTATTAAAGATAGCTTAAAAAGATTAATTCTTCCTAGTGTAGAAAGAGAGATAAGAGCTGATTTAAAAGAAAAAGGCGAAGATAGAGCTATTGAAAATTTCTCATCTAATGTAGAACATCTTTTGCTTACGCCACCATTAAAAGATAAAGTCGTTTTAGGGTATGATCCAGCTTTTAGAACAGGATGTAAATTAGCAGTACTTGATAAGACCGGTAAACCACTTGAAATAGCAGTTATTTATCCAACTGAACCCCATAATGATATAGAAGGTAGTAAAAAGAAGATACTAGAACTAATTGATAAGTATAATATTGATATAATTGCTATTGGTAATGGAACGGCATCTAGAGAAAGTGAAGCCTTTATTGCTGATACTATAAAAGATGCTAAAAGAAAAGTAGAGTATGTAATAGTAAGTGAAGCAGGAGCATCAGTTTACTCAGCTAGTCCTTTGGCAATTAGTGAATTTCCCTCTTTAACGGTAGAAAAAAGAAGTGCTATTTCTATTGGTAGAAGAATTCAAGATGCTTTAGCAGAACTTGTTAAGATTGATCCTAAAAGTATTGGGGTTGGATTATATCAACATGATGTACCTGAGAAAAAACTTGATGAATCACTAGGGTTTGTTGTATTAAAAACTGTTAATGGAGTAGGAGTTAATATTAATACAGCAAGTAGTAGTTTACTTTCTTATGTATCAGGATTAAATAAAAAAGTTATTAAAGAATTAATTGATACAAGAGATAAAAAAGGAAAGTTTAAGTCTCGTGAAGAATTACTAAAAGTTAAGGGAATGACTCCAAAAGTATATGAACAATCTATTGGATTCTTAAGAATAGTAGATGGTGATAATCCTCTTGATAAAACAAGTGTCCATCCAGAAAGCTATGAAAAAGTAGAGAAACTATTAGAATATTTAAATCTATCTGTAAATGATTTAGGTAGTGAGAAATTAATTGAAGCATTAGATAAAATAAATGAAGATGAGATAATAAAAAAACTTGATATTGATAAATATACTCTTGATGATATAATCTCCAGTTTAAAACAACCAGAAAGAGATTTAAGAGATAAGTATCCACAACCAGTCTTAAGAAGTGATATTCTACATATTGAAGACTTGAAAAAGGGTGAGAAACTACAAGGAACAGTACGTAATGTTGTCGATTTTGGTTTGTTTATTGATATAGGTTTAAAAAATGATGGACTAGCTCATATATCTAAACTTTGTAATGAGTATTTACGTCATCCATCAGAAAGATTTTCAGTAGGAGATATAGTTGATTGCTATGTTGATAGTATTGATTTAGAACATAAAAAAGTAGGGCTAAGCTTGATAGAAGTTTAGTCTTTTTTCTAGATAAATAATATAATAAAACACAAGACTTTATTGTTAAAAAGTCGCCAATTTGACAAAACTATACATATTTGCTACAATATAGATGTTCTTATTTGAAGGAGGAACTATGAAAAAAGCGAATAGGCTTAGCTTATCACTTGGATTCTTAGGAGTTTCAATGATAGGAGCCGCCATATTTTTACAGTATAGGTCTTTTCAAATAGAAAAGGAAAATAGTGTAATTTATGAAAAAGTTACTATGAAGGATTTATCTTCTGGTACAGTAGAAAAAGTAAGTCAAAAAGAAAATGAAAATAATAATAATATAGTAGAAGAGAAAGTTGAAAATCCTTTAACAGATGATAATACTCCTACTGAAGAGGTAGAAGTTCAAGATGAAGTTAAAGAGATAACTACTTATGAAGATGTCTCAACTACACCAGTTGATCCAATCGTTTATGATGGAATGACTCTAAATCAGTTAGCAGAAAAATTAAATAGAAGTTTAAAGTCAACGATAGCTGGAAAAGGTTACTTAATTGCTAGTTATTCTTTACAATTAGGTGTTGATCCTTATTTAGCTACTGCTATTATTTTACATGAAACTGGATGTAATAGTGGAATGTGTAGTAATCTAGTTCGTAGTTGTAACAATGTAGGTGGACAAAAAGGTGGACCATCTTGTGGAGGAGGAAGCTATAAAGCATATCCTACTTTAGATGAAGGTATTATGGGGTATATTGATAACCTATATAAAAACTATGTATCTAAAGGTTTAACTACAGCAAATGCTATGGGACCAAAATATGCAGCTAGTACTACTTGGGCTAGTCAAGTAAATAATTATATCGCGTTAGTAAAAAGTAAATAAGAATATAAGTAACAGGTAAGTTAACTCTTATCTGTTTTTTTTGTCTAATTTTAGATAGTTGTTCTTTAGATACTACTTTCTAATATAACATACCATTTATTAGGAGGGTATCTATGGAAAAGATTAGAATTGATGGGTTAAGTAAGGAAGAAGTAACTAGATCAAGAGAAAAATATGGTAATAATGCTTTAGAGACTATTCATAGAGATACCTTTTTTAAACAATTACTTAGAAGTTTAGGTGACCCTATAATTCGTATTCTATTAATTGCTCTTGGAATAAAAACTATATTTTTAATTAAAGACTTTGACTGGTATGAAACAGTTGGTATAGCAATAGCTATCTTTCTAGCCTCATTTATTTCTACTTTATCAGAATATGGTAGTGAGAAAGCCTTTGATAAGTTACAACAAGAAGCCTCTAAGACTAAAGCTAAAGTCAAAAGATTTGAAGGTATTATTAGTATTCCTATCGAAGAGATAGTAGTAGGGGATATTATTCTTTTAGAGTATGGTGAGAAAATACCAGCTGATGGCATCTTACTAGAAGGCAATTTAACAATTGATGAGTCATCAATTACAGGAGAAAGTAAAGAAATATATAAATATCCTTTTAGAAAAGGACTTAATCCTAAAGAGACAAATGAACTATTTAGAGGTAGTGTTATTTATCAAGGTACTGGTAAGATGCTAGTAACTAAAGTAGGTGTTAACACTTTCTATGGAAAAATAGCTAAGGAGTTACAAGATGTGCAACCAGAAAGTCCACTTAAGTCTAGATTAAGACATTTAGCAACTATAATTAGTAGAATTGGTTATTGTTCAGCTTTCTTTGTTGCTTTGTCATATCTATTCTTTTCTTTAGTTATCAATAATCAGTTTGATATAAATAAAATAATTACCTATTGTAGTGATTTGTCTTTATTATTTGCTCATCTTTTATATGCTTTAACTTTAGCAGTAACGATGATAGTAGTATCAGTCCCAGAAGGATTACCAATGATGATAACTTTAGTTTTATCTAGTAATATGAAAAGAATGCTTAAAGATAATATCTTAGTTAGAAAGTTAGTAGGAATAGAAACATCTGGAAGTTTAAATATCTTGTTTACGGATAAGACAGGTACTCTTACTAAAGGTGAACTTGAAGTAATAGGGATGATTTTAGGAGATGGGAAAGTAGTTAATAGTAATAAGGAACTGACTAGTCATAAAAAATACTTAAGATTATTAGATGAGTCTTTAATTCAAAATAATAGTTGTAGCTATGACAAAGTAACAAAAAAATTTATTGGTGGTAATGCTACCGATCAGGCTTGTGTAAACTTTATTTCTAATAAGAAACCAGTTATATTAC
>CAKOYC010000032.1 GCA_934130265.1 uncultured Bacilli bacterium | reverse complement strand
ACACCAAGTTTAAAATGCAGTCAGGAAAACGATAAGTTTAGAGTATCAAGTACAAGTGCAAAATTAGATTATCCAATTGGATTGATTCAAGCAGATGAAGTGTCCTTAGCAGGAGGAGTTTATAATATAACTAATATGAATTATTACTTATATAATTCGAGATATTTCTGGACGCTTTCTCCGTCTGGCTTCGGTGCTAACTACTCGAATGCGTTCGTTTGGTATGCAATGTCTTCAGGAAGTTTGTATCCGTGGCTTAGTGCGACGGATTCGGCTGAGGTTCGCCCAGTTATCAACCTGAAAGCTAATACGCTGATAACTAAGGGTGATGGGAGTGCTCTTAATCCGTTCAAAATCGAAACTAAATAGTGAAAATAAAGAAGGCCAGTTATAAGCCTTTCTTTTTCATATTTTTAATAAAGTCATAATAATTTTTTATATTCTTTTCATAGCCAGTGGTTTTTGGATGATAATACTTCTTTCCTTTAAGTTTTTTAGGAAGATACTCTTGATAAACATAAGAGTTAGGATAATCATGAGGATATAAATATTCTTTAGAGTCGGTCTTTATATGGTTAGGAACATTACCGGTATTACCTTTTTCTATATCTTCAATTGCTTCATCTAAGGCTAGGTGGGCTGAATTGCTTTTTGGTGATAAAGCCATTTCTGTGACAATAGTTCCAAGAGGAATTCTTGCTTCAGGTAGACCAACTCGCTCTGCTGCTTCTATAGCTGCTATAACTTTTGGTCCAATACTAGGATTAGCTAGACCAATATCTTCATAAGCGATAACACTCATTCTACGATAAATACTATCTAAATCTCCTTCTGTTATTAATCTTGCTAGATAGTGTAGACTAGCATCAACATCACTTCCTCTAATTGACTTTTGAAAAGCGGATAAGACATCGTAATGACCATCACCATTTTTATCACTAAAGAAAACAGGTTTAGAGTTTATTTGTTTTATTAGATTAATATCTACTTTTTGATCATTACTAGCATAGAAAGCAATTTCTAAAAGATTATAAGCATAACGAAGATCACTTCCTGCTAAGTTAGCAATATAATTAATAGTATCATCATCGATAGTAATACCTTCAAGATAAGTTGATTTAACTGCTTTATTTAATCCTTCAATAATATCAGTAGTTTCTAACTCGTTAAGTTCAAATAATTGACATCTACTTCTAATAGCTGGATTAATAGCATGATAGGGATTAGAGGTAGTCATTCCGATAAGTGTTATTAAACCACTTTCTAATTGAGGTAGTAGTAAATCCTGTTTATCCTTATTAAGACGATGAATCTCATCCATGATAAGAATCATACCATTATAAATTTTTGCTTCAGAAACTACGGTATCAAAATCTTTCTTGTTATTAATAGTAGCATTTAAAAAACGATAAGGCATATCTAAATCATTAACAATAGACCTAGCAATAGAGGTTTTTCCAATACCAGGTTTTCCATATAAAATCATCGAAACTAGTTTTTTCTTTTCTACTAAGTTTCTTAAAATTGCTCCTTTTCCAATTAAATGCTTTTGTCCTAAAACGTCACTTAAAGACTTAGGTTCTAGTTTTTTTGCTAATGGTTCCATATTCATTGTTATCACTTCCTAGGACTTATTTTATCACGAATTTTCTTGTTCAAAAACAAAATTTTAGCTATAATAGATGGTGTTAGAAGTTGGAAGTGAAATTATGTTAAGAAACGAAGTAGATAGAACTAAACTAAGCCCTGTAATGTTACAGTGGATGAATATAAAAGATGAAAATCCTGATGCGATTATTTTTTTTCGCTTAGGAGACTTTTATGAGATGTTTTTTGATGATGCTATTGTAGGGTCTAAAGTATTAGAATTAACTTTGACTGGAAAACAAGCAGGATTAGGAGAAAAGGTACCAATGTGTGGAATTCCTTTTAAAGCTTATGAAGGATATCTTGATAAGTTAGTTGATATGGGGTATAAAGTAGCTATTGTTGAACAAGTAGAAGATCCTAAACTTACTAAAGATATGGTTAAAAGAGAAGTTATTCAAATAGTAACTAGAGGAACTAGATTAGATAGTTCGATAGATGATACTAAGAATAACTTTTTAGCCTCAATTACTTATACGGCTAATTCTTATACTTTAAGCTATGCTGATATATCTACAGGAGAGATATATGTCACTGTTTTAAATGATAGTTTACAAGAACTATTACAAGAAATTATTAGACACGGTTTTGGAGAGATAATTGTAAGTGATGAAATAGATCGAAACTTTATTAATACCCTTAGAAAGACTTATCAGTTAAATGTTACCATCTATAATATATATAATGAAGAAGAAAAGTATAAATATATTTATAAAAATTTAAAAGACTTAAGGAAAGAACAAGGTATTAAACATTTACTTGCTTATATAGTAGATACTAAAAAGGGTGATTTATCGCATTTACAAGAAGCTAAAGTAGAACTTATTAACAATCATTTATTATTAGATGAACATACTAAAAGAAATCTTGAATTAACTGAAACTTTAAGATTAAGAGAGAAAACTTATAGTCTTTTATGGTTACTTGATAAGAATCAAACTGCTATGGGTAGTAGATTACTACGAAAAAATCTAGAGTTTCCATTAGTAGATAGAAAAGAATTAGAGCGAAGATATCATTATATAGAAGTATTACAAACAGAGTTTATTTTAAGAGATGATTTAAAGAAAAGTCTAAACCAAGTTTATGATATCGAAAGACTTATTGGAAGAGTTTGTTATGGTAATTTAAACGCTAGAGATTTACTACAGTTAAATTCTAGTTTGAAAGCTCTACCTATGGTTAAGAAAATATTAGAAGAGATAAAGTATGATAAAGAACTAGAAGTATTTGATGATTTAGTATCATTATTAGATAGTAGTTTAAATGAAGAACCACCTATCTCTTTAAAAGAAGGTAACTTGATAAAGAAAGGTTATAATAGTGAGTTAGATGAGTTAAGAGACTTATCAAGTGGTAGTAAAGACTTCTTATTAGAGCTTGAACAAAAAGAGAAGGAAAGAACTGGTATTAAGAACTTAAAGGTTGGTTACAATAAAGTTTTTGGCTATTATATTGAGATAAGTAAAGGACAGTGTAATTTAGTAAAAGAAGAGTTTGGTTATGATAGAAGACAGACTCTATCTAATTGTGAAAGATTTACTACTAAAGAATTAAAAGAAAAAGAAAGTATTATCTTAGGAGCCGAAGAAAAGATAATTAATTTAGAGTATCAATTATTTATGCAAATAAGAGAAGTAGTTAAAAGATATGTTGTACCTTTACAGAAGTGTGCTAATGTTTTAGCAGAGATTGATATGCTTTCTTCTTTATCATTTGTAGCAGATACTTATCATTTTGTAAAACCTACATTAAGTAATAAGAATGAAATAAAGATAGTAGAAAGTCGTCATCCAGTAGTAGAAGAAGTGATGGCTAAGAAGAATGAAAAGTATGTTGCTAATGACATTTTAATGGATCAAGATACCTCTATCTTACTTATTACAGGACCTAATATGGCTGGTAAATCAACTTATATGCGTCAGCTTGCTATTACTGTAATTATGGCTCAAATAGGTTCTTTTGTACCGGCTAAGAGTTGTGTTATACCAATATTTGATAAAATATTTACAAGAATAGGGGCTAGTGATGATTTAGTTAGTGGAGAAAGTACTTTTATGGTTGAGATGAAAGAAGCTAATATGGCAATATCAAGAGCTACTAAGGATAGTTTAATCTTATTTGATGAGCTAGGACGAGGTACAGCTACATATGACGGAATGAGTCTTGCTCAAGCGATACTTGAATATATCCATGATAATATTGGGGCTAAGACACTATTTTCTACTCACTATCATGAGTTAACACTATTATCTAGTAATTTATCTCATTTAAAGAATGTTCATGTATCAGCGATTGAAGAAGATGGTAAACTAACATTTCTTCATAAGATTAAAAATGGATCAGTTGATAAGAGTTATGGTATAAATGTAGCAAGTCTTGCTGATCTTCCTAAATCTTTAATAAAAAGAGCAGAAGAAATACTTGAAGTGTATGAAAATCAAGAAAAGAGAGAAACTATTTATACTCAGACTAGTTTGTTTGATTTAGAAAAAGAAGAAGAGATTAATAAAGATGATAAATATCTAGAAAAAATAAAGGCGATTAATCCGTTAGAGATGAGTCCAATGGATGCTTTAAACTTCTTATATAGATTAAAAGAGGAGATGAAAAAAGAGGAATGCGAAAATCAATAATAGCTCTTTTCTTAGTAGCTAGTTTATTAATTATTACTATTATCTTTCTAACTAATCAGAAAGTTAGAGTAGAAGTAAGTTTAAGTGATGATTTGACTTTTGATGTTTATAGGGAAGTAGAACTAGATAGTGTTATTAAATCAATTAATGGTACTTTTAAGAATAAAAAGCTAAATACTAAAAAAGTAGGAAAACACTCTTATACCCTTAACTATAAGAATGATGATAACCGTCTAGCTAGTTACACCTTTACTTATGAAGTAGTAGATAAAACTCCGCCAGTTATCTCTTTAAGTAGTCTATATTATGTTGATTTAGGTTCTACGGAAGACTTTGCTAAAGAAGTATTTTGTGGGGATAACTATGATGATAATCCTACTTGTCAAGTAGTAGGTGATTATGACTTTAATACTCTAGGTAATTATCCTTTAGTCTATGAAGCAACAGATTCTAGTGGTAATGTTACTAAAAAAGATTTTACTATTACAGTAAGAGAAAAGAGTGATTATCAAGGATCTAGTAATAAAGAGACAGTTGATTTTAAAGACTTTTATAATGAAAATAAGACTGATAATACCTTGATTGGTATAGATGTATCTAAGTGGCAAGGTGATATTGATTATGATAAAGTAAAAGAAGCGGGTGTTGAATTTGCATTCCTTAGAATAGGGACAAGAAGTGGAATAGATGGTGAGTTTATCCTTGATTCTAAATTTAAAAGAAATATAGAAGGCTTTAAGAAAGCAGGCATTAAGACAGGAGTTTATTTCTATTCTTATGCTAAAAATAAGAAGGATGCTAAGAAAGAAGCAGAGTTTGTCTTAAAAGAATTAAATGGAAATGACTTAGCTTTACCAGTTGTCTTTGATTGGGAAAACTTTTCTATCTATCAAGAGTTTAATCTATCCTTTTATCACTTAGAAGAAGTAGTAGAAACATTCCTTACTACTATTGAAAAAGAAAACTATCAAGGAATGTTATATGGTAGTAAATACTACTTAGAAAATGTTTTCACTAATAATAACTATGCTACTTGGTTGGCACACTATACAGATACTACTACCTATCAGAAAGACTATAATGTTTGGCAAAAGACTGATAGAGGTAAAGTAGAGGGAATAGATACTCTAGTAGATTTAGATATACTATATAAATAGGGGTGGAATATGGAAAGTATAATTATAAAGAATAATATCTTAAGTAAAGAAGAATTAAAAGACTTATTAAAACACTATCATCAAGAAAGAAGAATAAATAAACCACTATTACTGATAAGTGAAGAGAGAATTAACTATTTAGATATCTTTAAGAGAGAATTTTCTAATCTTACTGTTTATAATAATAATATAAAGATAGAAGAGTTTGACTATATCTTTGATTTCCTAGGTAGTAGTAAATATCTAGATAAAGATACTATCACTAGATTAAATAAGCTTGATAGAACAGTAAGTATTGATATTAATGCTTCACTTTCTAATGTTAATGGACTGGGTATTGATATATTAAAATCAAGAGAAACAATAGTTTATCAGACTTATCAACCAGGTCATTTTCTAAATATGGCAAAAGATTATATTGGTAAATTAATATTATATAAGGATAAAGACACTTTATCTAATACTAATCTTTTAGAAATGACAGATATAAAAGAGTATTTTCCTGAAAGGCTAAACTTTTCTAATAAAGGTAGTTATGGTAAGAGTTATTTAATTGGTGGTAGTATCTCTTATAGTGGAGCGATTAAGCTAGCTAATTTATCTTTAACTAGTTTACTTGCTGGTAGTGGAAGAGCAACGTTAGTTGTTGATAGAAAACTAACAGATATAGTAGCTCCTTATCTTTTAGAAAGTACTTTAATGTGTCTTGATAATATAGAACAAGTAGATACTATTATAAGTGATAGTACAGCAATATTATTTGGACCAGGTCTTGATATTAGTGAGTGGAATAAAAAGATTCTAGATTATTTGCTTATCAATAATAAAAAGCCATTAGTAATAGATGCTTCTGGATTAGTAATGATAGATAAGTCTTTACTGTTAAATAAAAAATGTGAAGTTGTTTTAACACCACATCCTAAAGAATTTGTAAGACTAATTGATAAGAGTGTTGAAGAAGTATTAAAAAATCCAGTAGAGCTTGCTGTTTCCTTTGCTAAAAAGTATAAAGTTATTTTACTCTTGAAAGGTACTACTACTATAGTAACAGATGGTGACAATACCTACTTTGTAAATGAAGGGCATGCAGGTATGGCAACATCAGGAAGTGGGGATGTTTTATCAGGAATATTAACAGGTCTTGTTAGCTATAATAAAGTATCACCTAAATTAGTAGCTGCTGCTAGCTTTCTTGCTGGCTATTCAGCTTCTCTTGCCTTAGATACAACTAATGATATATCGTATTTAGCAAGAAATACAATAAAATTTATTCCTCAAGCTATAAGTGATATTAGAAAATCATAATATAGACTTTATTCTTTCAATTTGGTAGAATATGGCTAAGGAGGTACTATGTTAAATTTTATTGTATGTGATGATGATCAATTTTTTAGACAAGGAATGAAAAAGCAGATAGATGACTATATGATGAATACCGATATGGATTATAAAGTTTATACGTTTGCTGGTTATGATAAAGAGTTTGAAGAATTAGCCAAAAAAGAAATTGGTTTTAAAGTATATTTCTTAGACATTAAAACTAATTATGGTTCTGGAATAGATGCGGCTAGATACATAAGAGAGATGTTAGAAGATTGGAATTCTATTATCATAATAGTTTCTTCCTTTAGTGAATATCGTTATGAAATAATAACTAATAGATTATTTGTGTTAGACTTTATTAGTAAACTTGATAGTTGTACTAAAAAGATGCATGAAGTATTAGATATTGTTATGAAAAGTTATCGAGGTAAAGATAGGTGTTTAACCTATCAAAGAAAATGGGTATATTCAAAAATAGAACTTAAATATATATATTATATAATAAGAGAACCAGATAGTAAGATTTGTACTGTTTATGCTTCACATGGTGAGTATGAAGTACCACTTAGTCTAAGTCAGATTAAGGAACAATTAGATGAAAGATTCTTTCAAGTATATAGAAATTGTATTATAAACTTAGATAGAGTTACGTCTGTCGATTTTAAAAAAGATATAATTAAATTTGATAATGGCTATTATCTTGAGAAGATGTCTAGATATAAAAAGCATCTATTATTAGATTTATTTAGAGGAAAGAAGGATGATGATTAATGTTATCTAAAAAGATAGAAGAAAAAATAATTGGTGAGATTAAATCTCTTGGTCTTGATATGATAGAAGAAGCAGGAAGTGGACATCCAGGTATTGTTTTAGGAGCAGCTCCTATACTTTATACTTTGTATTTAAATCATTTAAGATTCGATGCTTCTAATCCTAACTTTTATAACCGTGATAGATTTATAATGAGTGCTGGTCACGGTTCTAGTTTACTTTATTCTATCCTTTATTTTGCTGGATATGATTTATCACTTGATGACTTAAAAGCTTTTAGAAGATTAAATTCTAAGACGCCAGGACATCCTGAATATAAGAAGACACCAGGGGTTGAAATGACAACCGGTCCTTTAGGACAAGGTTTCGCTACAGCTGTTGGGTATGCGATAGCTGAAAAACATACAGAAGCTTTAATTAATAAAAAAGAAAAAGTAATTGATTATAATATTTACTGTTTATGTGGTGATGGGGACTTGATGGAAGGAGTTAGCTATGAAGCATCATCTCTTGCTGGAAGTTTAAAACTAGATAATTTAATAGTACTTTATGACTCTAATAAAATAACAATGGATGGTAAGATAGATAATGTTTTTGATGAAGATATTACTAAAAGATTTGAAAGTATGAACTGGAATGTTTTAACAACAAGTGATGATCCATTAGATATAGATGATGCTATTATAAAAGCAAAAGAAGCTGATAAACCAACTATTATTCAAGTAGCTACTACGATTGGTAAAGATTCTAGTCTAGCTGGTAGTAATAAGAGTCATTCAGGTTGTTTTGATAAGGAAGAAATATCTAAGATAAAAACTACTCTTGGTGTTCGTGATATTCCTTTTACTATCAGTAATGAAGCGGTAGAAGAATTTAGAGGCTATATAAAAGAAAGAAATAAAGACTTAGTAACTAACTTTGATGAGAGAAAAGAAACACTTGATGAAGAAGAGAAGAGTATTTTAAATAAGTTAATTAATCCGGATAAATCTATTAAATTAACAACTCTTGATTATACAAAGCCAGATGATAATGAAGAATTACTTAGAATAAGTGCTAAGAAAGTACTTAATTCATACTCCTTAATTAGTCCTTTAATAATAGGAGGTAATGCTGATACTTCATCATCAACTAAGATATATTTGAATGAATTAACACCATTTACTAAAGATAACTATATAGGTAGAAATATTAATTTTGGGGTAAGAGAACATGCTATGGCATCTATTGCTAATGGTCTTGCTCTTGCAGGGTATCGTCCTTTTGTCTCAACCTTCTTAAGTTTTAGTGACTACTTAAAACCGGCTCTTAGATTAACAGCTCTTATGGATCTATCGGTTACTTATATCTTTACGCATGACTCTATTTCAATAGGACAAGATGGACCAACTCATCAACCAGTAGAACAACTAGTAAGTTTAAGAGCTATTCCTAATATGGAAGTATTTAGACCAGCTGATTCAAATGAAGTGATTGGATCATTTAAAACTATTTATGAAAATAATAGTCCTAGTTCCTTAATTATTGGAAGAGGTTCTATCAAGATATTAGAATCAACTTCTATTTCTGCTACTAGTAAAGGAGGATATATTGTTCATAATGAAGAGCGAAAACTAGATGGTGTTATTATTTCAACTGGTGAAGAAGTGACTTTAGCTCTTGAAGTTATGCAATTATTAAAAGAAAAAGGCTATGACTTAAGAGTAGTTAGTATGCCATCAATTGAAAGATACAATAATTTGACAAAGGAAGAAAAAGAAGAGTTACACCTGGAAATGTATGATGGGTATGCATATTCTTCTGCAGATACAAAAACAAAGTATACCTTACATACAAAAGGCGGTTTTAC
>CAKOYC010000031.1 GCA_934130265.1 uncultured Bacilli bacterium | reverse complement strand
AAGCACCATTCTTTTCCCCATCAAAGACATAATCAGTACTAATATAGATAATCTTAGCATCAACTTCTTTGGCTGCTTCTACCATATTTTTAGTACCATCAACATTAACTTTATAACAAGTATCAGTATCAATCTCTGCTTGATCAACTTTAGTATAAGCGGCACAGTGAATAATAACATCAGGGTTAAACTCTTTAGTCTTAGAGACTACTATTTCTTTATTAGTAATATCAAACTCACTACTTGTTGGTGCATAAATATTAGTAACACCATTTTCTTTTAGAACTCTTACTACATCATAACCTAGTTGACCAGTAACACCAGTTACTAAATATCTCATTAAAAATCAACCTCTGTTTCTCTAAGTGGTTTTCTTACCTTATCTTTTTCTGATAAGACTGGCTCTTTAATGTTATATTTTTCAAACTGCCAATCAACATTAATTTCATCATCACACCAAAGAATACCACCTTCTGTAGAAGGACTATAGGGGTAATCTACTAAATACTGAAATAAAGTATTATCTTCAAGAGTTAAAAAACCATGAGCAAAACCTTTAGGTATTAATAACTGACGATGATTAGTAGCTGTTAACTCTACACTTACCCATTCTTTATAAGTAGGTGAATCTTTCCTTAAATCTACTGCTACATCTAAAACAGCTCCTTCTAAACATTCTACTAATTTAGCTTGAGAAGTCTCTCCTTTTTGGTAATGTAATCCTCTTAAAGTACCTTTCTTACTAAAAGAACGATTTCCTTGTACTACCTTAGGTAAGGCACTTCTTGCCTTATCCATCTTCTTATCACTATAAAACTCCATAAAGTAACCTCTCTCGTCATTAAAGACATCAGGTTCTATTATGTAACAATCTTTTAATTTAGTCTCTATTATTTTCATCTTCATCCTCCATATATATACTCATTAAATGCTCACCATAAGTATTTTTATTCATTAATAATGCTTGTTCTTTCAACTTTTCTTTTGCTAACCAACCATTCTTATATCCAATTTCTTCAGGACAACAGATAGTTATATTTTGATGTTCTTGAATAGTTCCTACAAAGTTAGTAGCTGTTAATAAACTTTTAAAAGTTCCAGTATCAAACCAACCATAACCTTCTTTTAAAGAGATTACTTCTAAATTATTCTCTAAAAGATATAATCTATTAAGATCGGTTATTTCTAGTTCCCCACGTTTAGATGGAGTTAAACTTTTAGCTTTACTACTTACTCCTTTAGGATAAAAGTATAATCCGGTTACTGCATAGTTACTCTTAGGATTAGTTGGTTTTTCTTCAATACTAACTGCTTTTCCTTCACTATTAAATTCTACTACCCCAAATCTTTCTGGATCATGAACATGATAACCGAAAACAGTAGCTTCCCCTTCTTCTGCTTTTATAACAGCCCTAGCTAATTCATCTTTAAGACCTGCTCCATAGAAGATATTATCTCCTAAAACCATTGCACAACTATCAGTTCCAATAAACTCTTCTCCTAGAATAAAAGCCTCTGCTAAACCATTAGGACTAGGTTGTACGATATAAGAGAAATTAACTCCATATTTTTCCCCAGTCCCAAGTAACTTTTCAAATCTAGGTAAATCTCTTTCGGTGGAGATAATTAATATATCTCTAATACCCGCTTGCATAAGTACTGATAAAGGATAATATATCATTGGCTTATCATAAATAGGCATTAACTGTTTACTAGTTACCTCCGTTAAAGGATATAGTCTTGTTCCACTACCTCCTGCTAAAATAATTCCTTTCATTTTTTAAATCCTCCTTTTAAAAATACTCTTAGATATATTGTTAATAATGTTAAATCACTAGTAAATTTTAATCTTTTAATCTCTTTTTCTGTTGCATAGTGATACTTCTTCTCAAAGTATCGTTGACTTTCTTTTAATATTTTAAACTTATTAATAGTTCCTACATTATGATCTATACTTACTGAGTGATCATGAATTATTACAACATCATTACATACTATTAAGTCATAACCAACATTTTTAAGTTTTTCTCCTAAAATATTTTCTTCATAGTATAAAAAGACATTCTCATCAAAATAATTAATTCTCTTTATTGCCTCACTTTTAATCATAAAGAAACAACCTGATACTGCTTCTACATAAGAATACTTTCCTTTATAGTGTTCTTCATCATAATACATATATTTCTTTTGAAATTTCTTACCAATTACCGGTAGATTGATTAACATCTCTTCTTTAACAGTTGGTATCTTCCAACCTCTACTTATCATATTTTGTTGAAAGACTATTGGACTTGCTACTGCTACTTTTCGCATCTTTAAGTTTTCTTGTAAGGTAGTAATAGTTTCTTCTGTAGATATTACTATATCCGTATTAGAAAGAATGATATCACACTTTCCATATAACTCTATTGCTCTTTTAACACCAAGATTCATACCTGCAGAAAAGCCTTTATTAGTATCTGCTTTAACAACTTCTAATCTATCACTTTCTAATTTTTTTAATACTTTATATGAATTATCAGTTGAAGCATTATCAACAATAATAATCTTACTGATAGATTTATAATCTTTTATATTTTTAACTAATCTCTTAGTTAGTTTACTAGTATTATAATTTATTATAACGAAAACTAAATCTCTCAAATTAATCCTCCTTTCTTATCTTTAGCAGTTAAGATAAGTACTACTAAAATACTAACTGCTGGTGCCATAATAATATGCCCTGTAAAGAAGCTTAATAAAATTGTTAAAAAGCAAGCTAGTAGATATGTTACTTTCTTAGTAAATGATTTTGACTCTAAATATCTTTTAATTGCTAGTCTTAAAAAGTATAGATAAATAACCATATAAATAGTAAAACCAATAATACCTTGTCTTAAAAAGATATCAATATAGTCCATCTCAACCATCTTAATACTTACTTTATCGGTACCATACCCCTCTATATAACCAATACCCCCTAATTTTTCTATTAGTGGTGCCTTCTTATAATAGTTAACACTATTTTTCATAAACTTAAGTCTTGAGCTAAAGATAAAATGGTCAACTAATTTTTCACTTTTAAATATATCTGTTACTTTATCAACTTTTAAGTAATCTAGATGAATCTTAATATTCTTATAAAAGGTTGTTTTAGGAATTAATAATGATAGACAAAAAATCATTGTAATAAATATTGTACTTACCCCTAAAACTTTTTTATATTCTTTCCTCTTAATCATCTTATATAAAAATATTAGTAAATAACAAGTTAGAATAAGAATGAATGTAAGAAGTGGTGTTTTAGTTCCCATACTTAATAAGACATATAGTAAGATAGCAAGAGAAAATATTGATTTAATAATATTATTATCTTTATATAAATTAAGAAAGAAAAATGGCATTAGAATAGAGATTATTCCTCCTACTTCATTAGCACTATTAAAGAATCCTAAACTTCCTTTCTTAGTTACTTCATAAGTGTCAAATCCTATACCTAGAAGTGATGGAATAAAGATTCCTAAGAGATAGGTAAACATTATATAAGAAAAATATTTCTTTGGTACTATCTCCAACTTTTCTTCAAACATAGCTGAAAAACTAATTAAAAGGAAGGGAAAGTAAAGAGTCTTAAAAACATTCTTAAGTTCATAGAACAGGACATCACTACCCTTATTAACTAATACTATTCCCATAAAAAACAATATATATATTATTAAAGAAAGACTAAATCCTTTATAAAGTTTTTTCTTCTTACCTTGATAGAAAAAGAATAAATAGATAACTGATAAGATTAAGAATAAAATTTTTATAACTATTCCAATTGTTAAATCAGTTTTAAGCACATGAAGTGCAAAAGCTGTTAACATATCAAGAAAAGGACTGCTTAGTAAAAAAGTTTTTACTATAAATTCTATTTTTTTCTGCATAGTTTACACTCATCAATTAGATTCTTATTAAACTTTTTAGTTCTAATCATTTCTATCTCATATTTATATGGTGGATAAGTTTTATCTATATATGGCGTTTCTAATATCTTTGGAATATTATCAAGTCTCTTATTATAGATAATATTGATTAAGTTATCAAAGCCAATATGACCTAATCCAATATTTTCATGTCTATCTTTATGAGATCCCATTATATTTTTACTATCATTCACATGAATACATTTTAACTTATCAAGGCCTATTACTTTATCAAATAAGTCTAATACTTTATCAAAATCATTTAAGTCATACCCAGCATCATTTATATGACAAGTATCTAAACATACTCCAATATTTTCTTTTTGACTTATCTTGGAGATAATACTTTCTATCTCTTCAAAACTTCTCCCTACTTCTGTACCTTTTCCAGCCATAGTCTCCAGTAAAATAACTACTTTTGTATCTTTATCTATAATTTTATTTAAAGAGTTTGCTATATTTTGTATACCAGTATCAACACCAGCTCCAACATGACTTCCTGGATGAAGCACTAAATAATGAAATCCTAGTGTTTCTACTCTTTCAATCTCTTCCTTTAGAAAGTTACAAGAAAATTCTCTTTTTACTAAATCATCAGTAGCAAGATTAATAATATAAGGAGCATGAACGATAACATTATCTCTATCTATTCCATTAGCTTTCATTAGTTTATCTGCTTCCCTAACCCTTTCTAAATCAATTGGAAGTCTCTTAGTATTTTGTGGGGCACCGGTATAAAACATAAAAGTATTAGCATTGTAGCTTAACGCTTCTTTTACACTTCCTACTAATCCACTATCTTTTTTATATCCAACATGACTACCTATTATCAGCATATTAATTACCTCCTATTTAAGGATAGCAAACAAAAAGAAAAAAGTCTACAAATTGTAGACTTTATAATATTAAATTTATCACTAATTTGTAGGATAATAATGAGTAACTTTACAAGTAGTGCTATCATGTAGTGTTAAATCAGAATTAATGCTAGTTTTTGTAACAGATGTTATACCACTGTTAGCAACTCGTGTAAAGACAACGCCTCTAGCTAATGCAGATTCTTTTGTAAGTTTAAATCCATTATTAGAAGCATCATTCATAGCTATATAATAATCTAATGTAGTAGTACCTCCATTAGATGCACTATTATGAACAACTACATAGCTTTCATCATCTTTATAGTTTTTATTATACGGACTTTGCTTAATATCTGATGTTGTTTCAATATCTTTAATTGCTACAACTGTACATTCACTAATATCAGGTGTATCATAATCACCATTAGTAATACCTAGACGAACACTAGATAAGAATTGTTGGGCTGTTGTAATATAAGTATCCTTCTTTGCATTATTAATATATCTTTGCATACTTGTAACTGCTAGAGTCATTAATATTGCTAGAATAACTATAACTGCCAACAATTCAATTAAGGTAAAACCTTTTTGATTCATTCTATTTTTTTTCATTTCCTACATCCTCCATATCTTTCTAGATTTAGAATATCACATAATAACATTTAATGTCAATTTATTTACTATTTTTTTTAATTATATACATTATTGACTGTATATTCAGTGTTATTAATATTAACTGTTTGATTTAAAGTTGGCACGGTAGGAGCAGTAGAAAACTCCGTTACATCATTTACAGCTTCTTCCATTAATAAATCATCTCTTGATTTTAAAGAAATACCTCTATATTTATAATTATCTGCATCGCCATATTTTTCTACCAATGTAGCATAGTATTCATAGGTATTATTGTTACTGATCATAATAACATAAGAGTTTTGAATATCATAGCTCCCCCCTTCCGGTCCATCACTAAAGTCTGTCAAGTCCATAGAGCTCAGTGGGAAAATAATAGCATTATTACCACTTGGTGATTCAATTGTAGTATTCGCCCTATATTTATATTCTGCAAGAGTTAACATTTTTTTAGCATCTTCAACATATGTTCTTCTCTTACTTTTATCAAGAGCACTCATAATACTAGGTACTGCCACTATCATAATCATAGCTAAAATAGTAATTGTTGCTAAAAGTTCTATTAAAGTAAAACCTTTTTTATTCATCGCTAACCTCCTCTACTATTTAAGTATAACATATTAAAAATTATTTAAGTATCTTTTTTAAATTTTCTTTTTCTTTAAAAGCATATGAGGTTAAATTATCATTAAATATAGAATCATATCTAAAAATAGCAAATCCTTGATAATTTGATAAAGGTCTACTAGCTAAAACTTCTCTTGCTATTATATTATTGTATTCTACCCATTCATATTGTCCATCTTTAGCATATAAATCTTCTTCTCCTACTTTATAAAAAGCAAGGGCAGGTATTAATTTAACCGTATCTGTTTTAATATAACTATTCCATTCTTTTACTGTTTCATAAAAAGGCTTAATTGAATTAAAAAAGCCAAAATAAATCTGAGGCATTAAATAATCAACATAACCACTACTCTCAGCAAATTTCTTAGTATCTATATAATTACTAGTATAATTATTATCAATATTTCCTTCAGGACTAATACCAAATAAAATATTTTTATCTTTCTTTTTTACTACTTCATAAGTTTTTTTAATTAGTTTAGTAGTATTTTCAAGTCTATATTCATCTATAGTAAGATTTTCTCTTTTTAATAGTTCTTTCTGATAATTCTCTAAATCTATTGTTTTACTAGGATAAAAATAGTCATCATAATGAATCCCATCTACATCATAATTATCAAGTATTTCTTCTACCCCATTAATTATTAAATTTCTAATCTCACTATCTGCTGGATTATAAAATATTCCTTTATCACTTTCTTCTACTTTATTAGTATTTAAATATTTAAAAGCTGGATTCTTATCAGTTATCTCTTCTTTAGATAAATTACTTCTAATGCGGTAAGGATTAATCCAAGCATGAAGTTTTAAATTACTTTCATGACTTTTCTTAATAAAATACTCTAAAATATCAAAAGGAAGTTTATCTCCTTCTTTAGCTACTATCATAGAACTACTAGGATAAATATCAGAATAATATATAGCATCAGAAAAACTTCTTACTTGTAAAATAATATCTGTAAAACCAAACTCACTACATTGACTTATCATATCATCAATTGTATTTTTAAGAGCAATTTCATCTTTTCCTTTTAAGTATTTAGCTATTTCAATATAAGATATAAATATAAATCTTTTCTCATCCATCTTACTTACCTCTTTTTCTTTCTTTGGAAAGAATAATAAAAATAGTGTTAAAATGAATACAAAAATAAGAATAAGGTATCTTCTCAATCTAATCACCTTATTCTATTTTATATAGTATTTTATACTTATTTTGTCGTTTATGTGATACAATCACTATTTTTAATTAAAAATAACTGATGATCTTTATAAAAGCCATAAAATACATCTTCTAGATTAACATTTTTAAACTTTAACATATCTTCTAACCATCTCTTATTCCTTTTAATTGCTTTTAACGTATCTTCTTGAATAATACCATCTAATATTACTGCTAGTGGATAAACACTTCTACCTCTTTGTTTTTGAAAGACTGATAGTTTTCCTGACGTTTCTAATATAGCATAGTCAACTTCTTCTAAGCTTTTAATTTCTCTTGCTCTTAACTGGGTTAATAAATCTTCTAAGTTATAGCGTTGCTTTACTAGTTCTTTATAATTAACTTTTCCTTTTTCGATAATGAATGATGGTTCACCATCTAATAATGTTCTAAGTTTTGGATGTTTAAGAGAAAGTTTAGCAAGAACTATTTGTAATAAGACTAAAACTATCATCGGAATTAGACTTAGAAAGATACTTTTATTATATTGTTCTATTGACATTGCTGCAAGCTCTGCTATTAAAATAGAAACTATTAGGTCTACAATACTTAATTCTCCTACTTCTCTTTTACCCATAAAGCGATACACTAAAACGATTATCCAATAAAAAAATAGTGTTTTAACAAGAACTATTAATAAATCCATCCTTATCACCTAACACTATTATTTACTTAATTATTTAAATTTATTCTTACTATTTTCATTATTTCTTCATGAATTTCTTCTACTGACTTCATCTTATTATTAGAAACACAATCAATACTATCCCAATTATATAATTCTGATAATTCAATATAAGCTTTTAAAACTGAGTCTTGATCAAAGATATCTTCTTGAAAGTTAAATGCTACTTGTTTTTCCGATAATTGGTTTAGATATTTAGCAGGTACTTTTAAAAGAATAGTACAGTCTGGTTTAGGGAGTTTTAATAGCCAGTATTCTAGCTTATCTATCCACTGGTACATATAAAAGCGTTCTTCACTATCACTATATCTGCTTCCTTGATGAGCCATATTAGAACTAGTATATCTATTTAAAATTACTATATAGTCATTTTTTAAATATTTTTCTATTTTTTCTTTATGATATTTTCGATCGGCTGCTGTATATAAGCACACAACATAAGGATCTAAATTTTCATATCCTTCTTCAAAATAACCATTACCATTTTTTCCTAAAACACAATCTTTAAATATTTTCCCTGTTGGACTTTTATACATTGGAAAAGAGAATTCTACTACTTTATACCCTTCTTGTTTTAAAGTCTTAGCAAGTAATTTACTTTGGGTTTCTTTTCCTGAATCATTTACTCCTTCAATTACTATTATCTTTCCCATAATCTTTCCTCTTATAATAATATATTGTTATTGCTATCAAAAGGAACAAGTAGTCCTTTTCTACTAGCTAAATAATCACACATGTGGACAAAGTTTTGATATTTATTCTTAGGATATGGTAACACTTCATTACCATCATAATCTTTTGTCCATGGTCCCATATGTGATGATATAACTTCTTTTAAGAATAATGCTTCATCTTCACTGATACCTGCTTTTTCTCTATTTTCATACACAAAGTTAGCAGCTAGTAATGGATGATCAAATCTAGTATATCTTTCTTCATCTAACCCTCTTTTTAGTCCATCATGCATAATAAGACCAGCTATCATCAAATCCTTTTCTCTTGAAGTATACTTCTCCCCAATTGCTGGATCGCTTAGTAATTCATGAGCTATATAGCAAGCTGCTTTAGTATGTCTTAATAAGCCACCATCACCAAGGGCATACTTGGGATGATACTTTCCAGTAGATGATGCTGCTTCATGAAAGAAATAATCTGGTAACATTTCAATAAGAATAGCTACACTTTTCTTGATATCATCATTCTTCAAATAATTAATTTCGTTTATAAATAATTCTTTTTTATTCATACTTCCACCACGTTTTCCACTATAAGTATAACAAGAAAAACATTTGTTTGCAAGAAATTATTAAACTATCGTCTCTAATACTTCTAAAGATAATCCGGTTACATTAGAAATATCACTATCACTTATAGATAAAACTTTTAACTTTTTAGCTATTTCTATTTGTTTTTCTTTTTTTCCTTTATCAATACCCTCTAAGTAAGCAGTCTCTCTTGTCATTTCATTTACTGTTTCTGCATCATAATAAGCATTAAATTTATTATCTTTTCTTAGTCTATCTAACTCATTCATAA
>CAKOYC010000030.1 GCA_934130265.1 uncultured Bacilli bacterium | reverse complement strand
CTTGACATATTACCAGATGTCTACCTTTGTTCATAGTTTATCATAATGTACTTTTGGTTACAATAGATTTTCTAAAGAAAATATGCTACAATATAGTCAAATTTGAAAGGGAGAGGTTTATGAAACGAGCAGTAGTACTATCTGGTGGAGGTAGTAAAGGTAGTTATGAAATAGGAGTTTGGAAAGCTCTTAGAAGATTACATATTAAATATGATATTGTAACAGGTACATCTATTGGGGCTCTAAATGGGGCTTTAATGACTCAAAAAACATACTTAAAGGCTTTATATATTTGGCATAAGTTAAGTCTTGAATATTTATTTGAACAACAGCCAAAGAGTGATACTAAAAAAGACATCTTAAGGCTTTATGGTGATAATTTTCTTAAAAACGGTGGTATGGATATAAAAAAAATAGAAAATATTATTAGAAAAGGGATTAATATGAAAAGGTTTTATAAATCAGATATTGATTATGGCTTAATCACTTATAATTTTTCTACTAAGAAACCATTAGTTATTTCTAAGAAAGACATATCAAAAGATAAACTAGTCGATTATCTAATGGCATCTGCTACTTGTTATCCAGCTTTTCAAATGAAAGATATAGATGGTGATAAGTATATAGATGGTGGTTTTTATGACAATTTACCAGTAAATCTTGCTATAGAGTTAGGTGCTACTGAAGCTATAATTGTTGACCTTAGAGCACCTGGATTAAAGAAACTACCAAAAGGAAATATAAAAACAACTTATATTAAACCAAAGAATAAGATATCTTTCTTTTTAGATTTTAATAGTAAACAAGCCAAGATAAATATGAATTTTGGTTATAATGATACAATGAAAGCCTTTAAGAGATTAGATGGTGATTACTTTACTTTTAGAAAAGATGAAATTTCTAAGTTCTACGAAAAGAACAAAAATGAACTTTCTAAGCTATTAGGTACTAATCTAACAAAAAAGCAATTATTAAAACTAATTGAAGATATAGGTAAAGAATTTAAATTACAAGAAGACTTAATTTATTACTTAGATGATTATTTTAGAATAATAAAAGATAAAGCTAAATCTTGTGAAAAGATAACTAAGGAAATTGAAAAACAAATCAAAAGTAAAAAAATATCTAAAGCTGTTAACTCTAAACTAATAACATTATTCTTCTTAAGAAATATAACTAGTAAAAAGAGAGAAAATAAAGCTCTTAGTATTTTCTTTTCTAATAATTATAAACAAGCTTTACTACTATCTTATATGGGTGTTAATTATGGTGAATAATTTTCCTTATACTATTGATAATAAAAGGTATCATACTTTAACTTATTTTTATCAACATAAGTTTGGTTGTAAGATTGCTAAAGTTAGTTTAAATGCTAACTTTTCTTGTCCTAATATTGATGGTACAAAGAGTTATGGTGGTTGCATTTTTTGTTCTAAGTCTGGTAGTGGTGACTTTGCCGGTAATATAAACGATAGTTTAATGATGCAATTTATCAAAGGTAAAAAGATGATGCAAAACAAGTGGCCTAATGCTAAATTTATCGCTTACTTTCAAGCTAGAACTAATACTTATGCTGATGTTGATACTTTAAAGAGATATTTTGAACCATTTATAAATAATAAAGATTGTGTAGGACTAGCTATTGCTACTAGAAGTGATTCTATAAGTGATTCATGTCTTGATTACTTAGAGTCAATTAGTAAAAGATGTTATTTACAAGTAGAGCTTGGATTGCAATCTAGTAAGAAGGAGACTCTAAAATTAATTAATAGAGGCGAAACTGTTGAAGAATTTGAATCCATGGTAAAAAAATTAAGAGCTAGAAATATCAATGTAGTTGTGCACATTATAAATGGATTACCTTATGAAACAGAAGAAAATATGTTAAACACCGTTAAGTATTTAAACAAACTTGATATTCAAGGAATAAAAATACATATGCTTCATATTCTAAAAGATACTCCACTTGAGATAATGTATAAAAATCATCCTTTCAAAGTACTAACTAGAGATGAATATGTAAATATCACCGTAAAACAATTAACTTGTTTAAGAAAAGAGATAGTAATTCATAGAATAACTGGGGACCCTAAAAAGGAAGATTTAATAGAACCAACTTGGCTTTTAAAGAAATTTGAAGTTTTAAACGAGATAGATAAGAAGATGGTAAAAGATAATATCTATCAAGGTGACAATGTCTAATTCCAAAAAGAATTAGATTTTTTACTTGCCACAGAAAAAAATCTATCATATAATGTAAATAAGATAGAAAAGGTGGGATTATAAATGGATAAGAAAGTCCGTTTAATAGTCGTTTCTTCTTTTACCCTATTAGGAATACTTTGTATCTCATGTGGATGCCTTTATTCCAAGTTAGATCAAGAGAATAATAATCAGACTATTGCACTAGTGGTATCACAGAAAATGCAAGATAATGAGAAAGCTGATTTTAGTATAAAGCTTAAAAACTTTGAGATTGAAACTAATACACCACTTAGTATTAAAATAGCCGATTATTTAGATGAAACGGTTAGTGATGAAGTATTAGCTAATTTGAAACTTGACACTAGTAGTGTTAATGTTAAAGAAGTTGGTACTTATAAATATAAAGTTTATTATAAAAAGAAAGAGTTTGAAGGTACTATAAAAGTAATTGAAAAGGTAGCTCCTACTAATCAAGTTGATACTATATCAATTAAGTCATTTACTATCAAGAAAGGAACTAGTCTATCAACTAATCCAGCTGATTATATTACTGAACCTAGTCCTTTAACAGATGAAGTTAAAGCTTTATTAAAATTCAATTTTTCTGAAGTTGATATTAATAAACCTGGAACTTATCAATATACAGTAACTTTTAATAATAGTATTTATACAGCTAATATTACAGTAACAGAGGATCAAGAAAATAATATCTTATCAACAGGAGATAATACTGCTACTGATAATAAAGATAGCTCTACTACTGATGAGACAACAACTACTGAGCCTAATCAAAGTACAACTACACAAACTAATACAACGCAAAAGCCATAGAACAATCTATGACTTTTTTATTTTATGAAGTAATTTTACAAGATAATAAATCAAAGAGGTACCAACCTCATATTCACCTAGTAATTCTTCCATATATCCATTAAAACTAGCTTTAAACTGATAAATACCATAAGTCTTATCATCTTTATTAGTTGTAGGAGTACCGTAGAAATTATATCTTTTATAGCCATGCTTTATAGCATATTTAATCATTTCCCACTGAATTAAATACTGAGAATTATACATTAAATATTTTTCATAATTACCACTAGACAAATAAACTATCTCTGGATCAACCATCATAAACATAGACCCAGCAAGAGTAATAATTGATAAGCCTTTTTCCTTTTTTTGTTGCTTTGCTATATCTACTTTTTTCCTTAATGAATTAATAGTCTCATCATAACTCTTTCTCTTACCATCATTACATCTAGAATCAGATAAAGCCTCTTTCTTTTTAATATTTTCTTCTATCTCTTCATTTAATAAACTGATATACCTGTTAAGATCTAGTCTAGTAACCAAATACTTAATTTCTTTATTCTTAGAAAATAAATCATACATATTTTCATAGTAGGAAATTTTTCTTACTCTGAATCCTTTACGTTTACCTGTTTCAAGCATTATCTCATAAAATGTTTCTAACTCATCTTTTTTTAATTCTGAAACCTCAATACCTGTTTTAATAGTCTTACGAATAATATTTCTAGTATTAGGTTTCATCTCTTTTAAAATATCATCTTCACTTTTACCTTCTAAATCAAGAACATACATAGAAGAGACTTGTTCTTGTGTTTCACTCTTGTTAAATTTTAATGATTCAAGTATTTTTAATATATTTGTTTTTGGAACTTCTAGTTCTTTATCATTATCATATCTTCTAATAGGAAGGTATGGATCAATTCTTAGACAGTAACCATTATTTTTTTTAACATAGTCTTTCAACTCTTTCAAAAATGTTTCTACCTCATTATCATTACTATAATCAAGTAGTGGTCCTCTTAAAGCATAAAACTCATTCATATTAAAATGTCTTTTTCTAGAAAGTAGCATTGTTGCTCCTATTATTTTTTTCTTTTTTCTAAGTCCAAGATATTTAACAGTCCAACCGTTTTTCTTTCTAAGATTACCTATTTCTACTGTTTCCATAAAATTTCTTAATGGGTGTTTTTTCGAAAAGTCTTGAAATTCTTTTTCAGTTAATTCTTCTAACATTATTTTTTAGCCACCTTTCTTTTAATTTTAGCTAACATTTTACTACCCAACACTTCTTCAATAACGCCTGATTTATAAGATGCTAGTAAATAAATTCCTGCTCCTATAATAGTATAAACTAAAATGATTGGAATATTTAAAAGTCTTACAGATGAGGAAATTGGTACTACGAATTTAACTAGGAATAAGGAAAGTATCATAAAGATATCAGCAATAATAATCTTTCCCATAATTCTAATGGTCGGTTTATAACTAACTTCACATTTCTTTTTTAAGTAGTAAAGGCATAAGATTATCCCTACTAAATAACCTAGAATAGTAGCAGTTATAGAACCATATACCGGTTGAAGTCCTAATCCATAGAATGTTTTAATTAAATAAACATTAGTTAAAGCTTTGATTAATACTCCAGCAAATAAAGAAATAAATACTTCTTTATAATATTTTAAGACCTGAACAATGGATACTAAAGCTGTATAAGTAGAAATTATCAAAGCCACAAAAATATAGTACGCCATAATCTCTGCTCCTACTGCTGATTTATTTCCATAGAATACATCCCAAACTGGTTGTGATAAGAATGATAATCCTATAGTCATAGGTACTGATAAGAATAATAATATTTGTAAAGTTTGATTAATCTTATGATGGACATCTTTTTTATCACCTTTAACAGAGGATGAAGTAAGGTTGGGTATTAAGCTTATTATTATACCAGTAGAAATAGATACAATTATCATATTAAGTTTATTTCCCCAAGTAGAAATTACACTCATAGAGTTTTCTGCTGCTACCGTAGTATAACCTGCTGAATGAACTAGTGTCTTAACAAGAGTAGTCATATCAACAAAGTTATAAGCTGATTTAAAGACATCTATCATAATGAATGGTAAGGCATAGAAAAATATTTTTCCTAAGATTTCTTTAGTAGAAATAACTGGCTCATCTTTTACCTCAGTTATATTGTTTATTTCTTTCTTATGTTTAAACACTTTATCAAGCAAATATAGATAACCTATTAAGGCACCAGCTGTTGCTCCAAAAGTTGCTACACCTACGGCAGTTGTTAAAGACAAATGAAATACATTTAGTGCAGCATAAGAACCAGCTATAATAACTACTATACGAGCTACTTGTTCTACCACTTGTGAAATAGCTGTTGGTGTTATAAACTTATGTCCTTCTAAATAACCTCTATAAATACTTAAGATAGGTACTACTAGTATAGCTGTAGCAATTACTCTAATAACATAAGTTACATCATTTAAAGTATTTCCTCCTGTTAAATCACCAATAATTGCTTTTGCTATAATAGGAGCAAATAAGAATAAAATAATAAAGACAAATATTCCCATAAAGACAGCTAGTCTTCTACCTATCTTAAAAGCTTTTTCTTTGGCTTTACTATAACCTAAGGTTTGATATTCACTAATTATTTTAGAAATTGCATTAGGAATACCAGCACAAGATAAAGACTGAAATAATAAGTAGATGGTATAGGCATATCCATATAGGGCTCCTCCTTGTTCCCCAATAATTGCATAAAAGGGAATTACATAAAGCATACCTAATACTTTAGTAATAACTATTCCCATGGTTGCTACAAAGGCTCCATTTAGAAAAGAGTTTTGTTTTAATTCTTTCTTTCGCATATATTCACCGCTTTCCTATATAATCATATCATAATCTTGCACTAAGTGAAAGAATCAAGTATAATTAGTTTAAGGTGGGGTGATAAAATGAAACTTGTAGAGCTTTCTAAAACAGAATTTAATGAATTTACTAATTACCTAGAAATATGTCCTTTTGAACAAAGTATTTATTGGGCTAACTTTAAAAGGGGTGAGAATTGGCATTCTTATTTTTTAGGCCTTGAAGATAAAAATAAATTGTTAGGAGCCACTTTACTTTTAGCTAATGAAAATAAAAGCATTAAGAAAAGATTCTTCTATGCTCCTCAAGGTTTTTTAATCGACTATAAAAACTATGATTTATTAGAAGTATTTACTAAAGAAATTATTAACTTTGTTAAAGAAAAAAATGGTATCTATCTAAAAATAGATCCTGAAATATTAACCACTGAGAAAGGTGAAGATGGTAGGGAATTACAAGGAGGTATAAATAATTTATTTATAAAAGATTATTTATTAAAACTAGGTTTTATTGAAACTGATAATAACACTATTAATCCTAAATATACGATGAAACTTGATTTAACTGACAAAAGTCTTAATGATATATTAAATAATATGTCCAAAAAAGCTAGACAAATTATTAAAAGAAATGAAAGACTTGGTTACATTGTAAGAGAGCTAAAACAAGATGAACTGCCTATCTTTATTAAAACAATGGATAAGATTAGTAGTAAGTTTAATACTATTGAATATGAACTTCCTTTTTATGAAGACTTAGCCAGTGCCTTTACAAAGGAACATCTAAAAATAATGATTGCTGAACTTGATTTAAATACTACTCTTAATAATCTTAAGAAAGAAGAAAAAGTATTACAAATAGAAAAAGAAAAAAGAATAGGTCTATATCAAAATAATCAATTAACAGAGGAAACTTTTATTGAGAAGGAACTTGGTTATAAAGAACAGATTAATATTATAAATAAGAGAAGAAGGTACTATTTATCCTTAAAGGAAAAAACAGATAATGATAAAATTTTCTTAGGGGGATACTTATTCTTGATGTATGGAAATGAAATTACTTCCCTAATCGGAGGAATGGATGATGAATATATTGACTTAGATGTATCTTATTCTATTCACTTTAAGATGCTTAAAAAAGCTATTGAATACGGCTATAGGTCTTATAATTTTTATGAAGTAAAAGATGTAAATGATGGTGGGTTCTTCTTTAAACAAAACTTTGGAGCTAAATTATTTGAACACATTGGTGAGTTTGATTACCCAATAGATTTAAACAGTTATAAAAAATATAAGAAATATTTTCCTCTTTATTATGGTGTTAAGTCTGTTTATAAAAATAAATAATCATAGCAGAGAAACAATAGATTTGTTCTTCACCACTAGGAAAAGAACTAACTTGATACTTAATTTCCACTACATCCCCTTCTAATTCTTTCAAAAAGTTGTTTATTGCTTCTTCCAAGTCACCTTCATCTTCAAAGTCAAAGATTTTTACTTTCATATAATATCACCAATACTAATATAAAATATTTTATCTACAGAAATTGTTGAAAAAAAGAACTGATTTAATAATCAGTTCTATTTTACGTCTACTTTAGAAATAATTAAGTTGTTATCCTCAACATCAAAAGTTACAGTAGCATTAAATGGTATTGTACCTTTAATTAACTCATGAGCTAATAAACTTTCAATTGTTTTACTAACTTCTCGTTTTAAAGGTCTGGCACCATAGTTAATATCATATCCTGCATCCACTAAATAGTCCTTAGCTTTATCTGTTAAAGATAATTTAATTTGATCATTACTCAATCGTTTTTCTATATCATGAATAATTTTATCAAGAATTTGATATATTACTTCCTTAGTTAATGGTTTAAAGATAATTACTTCATCAATTCGGTTAATAAACTCTGGTCTAAAATGACTTCTTAATTCACCTTCTACTTTACTAGTATCACCATCTAGGATGTATTCACTACCAAGGTTAGAGGTCATTATAATAATAGTATTTTTAAAGTCTACCGTACGTCCATTAGAATCAGTTATTCTACCATCATCTAGGATTTGTAGTAGTAAATTAAGTACCTCAGGATGAGCTTTTTCTATTTCATCGAATAATACTATACTATAAGGGTTACGTCTTACTGCTTCCGTAAGTTGTCCTCCTTCTTCATAACCAACATATCCTGGAGGAGAACCAATAAGTCTTGAGACACTGAATTTCTCCATATATTCACTCATATCAATACGAATCATGTGTTTCTCATCATCAAATAATTCATAAGCAAGAGTTCTAGCTACTTCTGTTTTACCAACTCCAGTAGGACCTAAGAAGATAAATGAACCAATTGGTCTATTAGGATCTTTAATACCACTTCTTGATTTAATAATAGCTTCACTTACTAAATGCAAAGCTTCATCTTGACCCATTACTCTATGTTTCATTGCTTGTTCTAGATTTAATAGTTTTTCTTTTTCGCTACTTACTAATTTACTTAGTGGTATATTAGTCCATTTAGAAATGATAGATGCAATATCTTCTTCATCTACATGGTCACTTAGTAATTTTTTAGTATCTTTACTTTTTAACTCTTCTAGTTCTTTTTCAAGACGAGGTAATGTTCCATGTCTTAATCTAGCAGCAGTTTCTAAATCATATTTATTTTCTGCTTGCTCTAAATCAAATCTCGCTTTTTCTATCTCTTTCTTTTTATTTTGTATCTTGGTATAAAGACTTTTTTCTTCTTCCCAAGCTGATTTAAAGTCTTTCTCTTGTTTCTTTAAATCTACTAATTCTTTATCTATTTCATCTTTACGATTCATTGATAACTGGTCTTTTTCTTTCTTTATCGCTTGACGTTCTATTTCTAGACTCATTATTTTTCTAGTTAAAGAGTCAAGTGCATTAGGAACTGAATCCATCTGAACTCTAATTGTTGCACAAGCTTCATCTATTAAGTCAATAGCTTTATCAGGTAAAAATCTATCTGTTATATATCTATCTGACAAGGTTGCAGCAGCAACAAGTGCTTTATCTTGAATAGTAACTCCATGATGAATTTCAAATCTTTCTTTAAGTCCTCTTAAGATAGTAATAGTATCCATTACGGTTGGTTCACTTACTTTAATCTTTTGGAAACGTCTTTCCAAAGCACCATCTTTTTCAATATATTTACGATATTCGTTTAAAGTTGTTGCACCAATCACATGAATTTCTCCACGGGCTAGCATTGGCTTTAGAATGTTAGATGTATCCATAGCTCCTTCCATATTACCAGTACCAACGATAGTATGAATCTCATCAATAAACATGATGATAGAACCTTCACTTTTCTTAACTTCATTTAAAACATTTTTTAATCTTTCTTCAAACTCTCCACGGTACTTAGCACCAGCTACTAAGGAAGCCATATCTAGTTCCCAAATAGTTTTATTTTTTAAGCTTGCAGGGACATCTCCCTTTACTATTCTTAGAGCAAGCCCTTCGACAATAGCAGTTTTACCAACACCTGGTTCACCTATTAATACGGGGTTATTTTTTGTTTTACGTGACAAAACCCTTGTAATACTTCTGATTTCTTCATCACGACCAATAACTGGATCTATCTTACCAGCAAGGACTGCTTCATTTATATTACGGCCATATTTTTCTAATACTTTTTCTTTTTCTTGATTTTGTTCTTGATACATATATATCCCCTCACTTTCAAAACATATTATATAGCAAAAATTAGCACTTGTCAACAGTGAGTGCTAATTTATTGTAAACGGATTTAGTGATGAACCATCACCTTTAGTTATC
>CAKOYC010000029.1 GCA_934130265.1 uncultured Bacilli bacterium | reverse complement strand
TAAAGAAAGAAGACTTAGAAATTAGATTAATACCAGATAAAGAAAATAGAACTTTAACTATTAAAGATAATGGTATAGGTATGACTTGTGAAGAGTTAGAAAATAACTTAGGTACAATCGCTAAGAGTGGTTCTGAACTATTCAAAGAAAATATGAAAGATGAGAAAAACTTATCAATAATTGGACAGTTCGGAGTAGGATTTTATTCAGCTTTTATGGTAAGTGATAAAGTAGTAGTAAATAGTAAACCATTAGATGGTGATAGTGAGGCTAATACTTGGGAAAGTGAAGGAGCTAGTGGTTATACTATTAGTAAGTCAGATAAAAAAGATACTGGTACTGAGATTACTTTATACTTAAAAGAAGATACAGAAGATAATAAGTATAGTGATTTCTTAGAAACATATACACTTGAAAGATTAATTAAAAAGTATTCTGACTATATACCATATCCAGTTAAGATGATGGTAGAAGAAACTAAGAAAGATAAAGACGATAAAGAAGAGACAGTAAGTACTGATAAGACATTAAACAGTATGACACCTATTTGGAAAAAACCAAAGAGTGAAGTAACTGATGAAGATTATCAAGACTTTTATACTGATAAGTTCTATAATTATGAAAAACCATTAAAAGTAATTCGTAGTGAGGTAGAAGGAAGAACTAGTTATCAAACTTTATTATTTATTCCTTCTCATGCTCCATATAATTACTATTCAAAAGACTATGAAAAAGGACTACAACTATATTCTAAAGGGGTTCTAATCATGGATAAGTGTAGTGACTTATTACCAGACTATTTTAGTTTCGTTAAAGGATTAGTTGATAGTGAAGATATCTCATTAAATATCTCAAGAGAAACTTTACAAGAAAACTATCAAATTCAAGCTATTGAAAAGAGTCTAGAGTCAAAAATCAAAAAAGAATTAGAGACTATGCTTACAAAAGATAGAGAAAACTATGAGAAGTTCTATAAAGACTTTGGTATGCAATTAAAGTATGGTATTTATTCTACTTATGGTATGAAAAAAGATTTACTACAAGACTTATTACTATTTAATTCATCAAATGATAAAAAATATACAACCTTAAAAGAATACGTTAGTAGAATGAAGAGTGATCAGAAAAACATTTATTATGCTTGTTCTGAAAGCTTAGAAAAATGTGAGATGCTTCCACAAGTAGATGCTGTTAAAGAAAAAGGCTATGAAGTATTATACTTAACTGAATACTTAGATGAGTTTACTATTAAAACATTAAGTATGTATGCAGATAAAACTTTTATGAATGTAGCAGATGAAAAACTTGACCTTTCTACTGAAGAGGAAAAGAAAGAACTAGAAGAAGCTAATACTTCTTATAAAGATATGTTAGGAAAGATGAAAGAGACTCTAACAGATTCTGTAGTAGATGTAACTTTTACTAATCATTTAAAAAATCACCCAGTATGTTTAAAGACTAAAGGTGAGGTATCAACTGAGATGGAGAAAGTATTACAATCTATGCCAAATAATCAAAATGTTAAAGCAGAAACAGTAATGGAGATTAATATGAATCACCCAATTACTAAGAAAATGGAAGAGTTATATAACAATAAAGACTTTGATACTTTAGATAAATATAGTAAAGTACTATATCAAGAAGCAAGACTAATTGAAGGTCTATCAGTAGATAATCCTACTGAATTAAGTAATCTAATTTGTGACTTATTAGCAAAGTAAGGGAAAATTTCTCTTACTTTTCTTCATATTTCGACAAAATTCGACAAATGAAATACATATAATTATAGCAAAGGAGAAGAAGAAATATGTCATATCTTGAAATTATTTTAAACAATTGTATCTATCTTTTATGTCCTATTTCCCTATATCTTATCTATATAACCTATCGTAAGAATATCCAGCAGGAAGAGAATACTTTAGCTTTTGAAATAGCTCTTACTTCATCCCTATATTTTATCCTTCGTTATGGACTACCTTTACATCATAATTATCCAACGATGCTTTTTGATATTCCTTTATTACTAGCATTTTCTAAAAAGAAAACAGAGCTTAGTATCTTTATATCAGTTGTTCTAATCTATTATCAAACATTATTTTTGCATATGGCACCTGGATTATTAATTATAGAATATATTATTTACTTTATTGGATATCTTTGTCTTACTAAAAGTAAATTCTCTCTTGTTAATCTAATTCATGGCTTTATTATTATTAATAGTTTCTTTCTAACGATAAAAGTCTTTTGGTTTATCGCCCCTGATAGAAGCTATTATGATAATATTACTTATCTAGTATTTCTTATATTTGTTATTTATGTAGCAAGTTTTATTATTCTTTACTTTTTAAATAAAGGTGAGAAAATTGTCGATTTTAATAATAGTCTTTATGCAATAGAAAAAGAAAAAGAGTTAAGAGCATCATTATTTAAAGTAACACATGAGATTAAAAATCCAATCGCTGTATGTAAAGGTTACCTTGATATGTTAGATCCAAATGATCAAAAGAAATGTATCAAGTATATTCCTATCATTAAAGGAGAAATTAATAGAACCCTAGTCTTAATGGATGATTTTCTAGATTATACTAAGATTAAAATAGAAAAAGAAGAACTTGATTTAGTAATGCTTCTAGAAGAATTAGATTCTGCCTTAAAACCATTATTTCATGAGAGAAAGATAGCAACTAGTTATAATATCCCTTATGAAGAACTTTATATGGAAGCAGATTATAACCGCTTAAAACAAGTCCTTATAAATATATTTAAAAATGCCGTTGAAGCGAAAGATGGTAGTAAAGAAAAAAGCATGATTGAAGTTGTTGTAAAAGACTTAGGAAAAGATGTATCTATCAAAATAAAAGATAATGGTATAGGTATGACTAGAGAAGAACTAGATAAAGTTGGGCAAATGTTTTTTACAACAAAGAAGAAAGGAACAGGTCTAGGTACTTGTCTATCAAAAGAGATAATTAAACTACATGATGGTAATATTACCTATAGCTCTAAGAAAAATGAATGGACTGAGGTAAATATTACTTTACCAAAAGGAGAAGTTATGTCATAATAATAAGGGTGTTATTATGATAGAAGAAATAAAAAAAAATTTAGAATCATTACTTAGTGAATATCGTTACAATCACTGTTTAAGAGTAGGGGAAACTGCTAAAGATTTGGCTAGACATTATAACCTAAACGAAGAAGAAGCCTATCTTGCTGGACTTACACATGATATAGCAAAAGAATTCACTATGGAAGAGAATGAACAGTTTATAAAAGAACATAACTTAGATGAGAACCTATTAGATCCTAAGAATAAAAAATTTATTCATGGTATAGTAGGAGCTGTACTAGTTAGAGAAAAATATCATTTTAATAAAGATATGGTTAATGCTATTTACTATCATACAACAGGTAGACCTAATATGAGTGACTTAGAAAAAATTGTCTATCTAGCAGATAAGATAGAACCAGGAAAGAACTATCAAGGTATTGAAGAAGAAAGACGCCTTGCTTATCAAGATTTAGATAAAGCAGTTATATTATGCTTAGAAACTAAAATTAAAAAATTAACTAGTGAAGGAAAGCCTATTCATCAAGATACTATTAAAACACTAAACTATTTCAAAGAAAAATCAATTTAATTTTGATTTTTTTCTTTCTTAATTAAAGTTTTATGATACAATTATTATAACAATAAGAGTAGAGGGTGATTATATGTTAGGTGATATTAAAGAAATAGTTGATAATAATGTCTTTGTTAATTTAGCTATTGATCTTGCCAAACAAACAAACTTAGTTGATTTACATGTAATATTTGAAGATGGAAATGATAAAGTGGTAGGACAAATAGTTAGTACTACAAAAACAGATTTAAAAGCAAATATCGTAGGAGAAATAAAAAACAATAGCTTTATTCCAGGAGTTAGTAGTAAACCATCTTTTAGATCTAGTGTTAGAATAGTTAATATGGAAGAGTTAGCACTTATTTTAGGAAAACAAACACCAGGTAAGGGAGAAGTACTTTTTGGATATTCAACCATATATCAAAATTATCCAATTCATGTTAATATTAATTCCTTCTTTAGTAACCATTTTGCTATTTTAGGTAATAGTGGAGCTGGTAAGAGTTTTACTGTAAGTAGAATTTTTCAAAATATCTTTGCTAGTCAAACAGCTAGTCCCGTAGGAGCTCATGTCGTTATGTTTGATGCATATGGCGAGTATACAAGAGCTTTAAAAGATATAGATAAAGTTAATCCTAATATGCATTATAAGACTTATACTACTAATACAACAGTTAGTGATGCAAGTGGTGGTATTATAAATATACCATTATGGTTACTTGGAGTAGATGATATAGCCTTACTTCTAGATGTTACATCTACTAACCAATTGCCAATTATTGAGAAAGCTTTAACCTTAGTTCCTATCCTAACAGGGGAAAATGAGATGGTTCTAAAGTATAAGAACGATATAATAGCAAGAGCTGTTGAAGATATCCTTTTAAGTGGATCACAGTCTACTAAGATAAGAGACCAAGTAACTGCTGTTCTTACTAAGTTTCATACTAAAGACTTATCACTTGAAAGCCTAATAGTACAACCAGGATATACCAGAACCCTAAAACAATGTCTTTATATTGATAAAATGGGAAAATTAGTAGAGATGGAATTAGTAGTAAACTTTGTAAAACAGTTTATTTTAGAGGATAGAGAAATAGCTCCACAAACAGATAAATTCATCGCTTATACACTAAAAGACTTAGAAACTGCTATGGATTTTGCATTAATTAGTGAAGGAGTCTTAAAAAGTGATAAAGTTTATGACTATGCTAATGTCTTAAGTGTTAGACTACATAGCTTAGTAAATAGTCCTAATCATGTATTCTTTGATTCAACCGCTTATATAGATAGAGCAACTTATATAAATGATTTATTTACGGATGTAAATGGTAATCACTGTCAAATAGTAAACTTTAATATTAGTTATATAGATGATAGACTTGCTAAAGTAATTACTAAAATTTTATCTAAATTAGTCTTTGATTATACTGTTGAAAATCCAAATCGTGGTAGTATGCCTTTCCATATTATTATAGAAGAAGCTCATAGATATGTCCAAAAAGATACCGATACAGAAATACTTGGTTATAACATCTTTGATAGAATTACTAAAGAGGGTAGAAAGTATGGAACCTTACTAGGACTTATTACTCAAAGACCTAGTGAACTTTCTGATACTGCTATTTCCCAGTGTTCTAACTTTATTGTTCTAAGAACACTTCATCCTAAAGACTTGCATTATATAAAAGAAATGGTTCCTAATGTATCAGCAGAAATAGTAGAAGAACTTAAAAACTTAAAACCAGGTAACTGTATTGCCTTTGGTAATGCTTTTAAAGTACCAATTAGTATGTATTTTCAAAAAGCAAATCCTGAACCATTATCTAATAATGTTGATGTTAGTAGTGTTTGGTATCAAGATGGAAATATGATGTAAGAGAAGATAAAACCACATAAGGCTCCAAGAAAATGACTTCCATGAGAGACAGAGTCTTTAGCACCTAATAATCTAATCTCATCAACCACATAGAAAAGTACAATAAGAATAAAAGTTAGGGGTATCTTGTTAGTAGAAAAATTAACAAAAGATGATAGAACTATTAACATAAAAGTAATACCACTAGCACCTAAGATTTTATTTCTTGTAAAAATAGAGTTAAAAAGACCAATTACCGTAGCAGTTATTAAAATCATTATTAAAAGATTAAGACTACCATATTTTTCTTCTATCATCGGACCAATAAGTAAGATATAAAGAAAATTATGGGTAAAGTGACTCCAGTTAGCATGACCAAAGATATGAGTAACTAGTCTTAAATAAGTAAGTGGATTTAGTAAACTACTGCGGTAAGTTGAAAAAAATAAATCATTACTTTTTCCTTTAGTTAATATATTTAAAATAAGAGATATTAAAGAGATAAAGAAGAAAGATAAAATAATTAAAGAGTTATATTCTAAATAGTTAAAGATATTCATTTTAGGCCACCTTTCTAGACCAATTATACAATAAAAGTGTCTAGCTAAGCTAGTGATTTAAAAAAGTCTTTTCCTTTTTAGAAAAATATGTTATTATAAATAGTAGTTAGGTAGGAGGTTAAGCATATGGCTTTCAACGATAAATTAAAAAAATTAATGGGACAGGATGATACAGCAACAAATGAAGATATAAAAGAGGAGGAGTATTACAAAGTGTCAAGAGAAGAATATGAAGATGAAAACGGGGTAGCTGGTAGCAAAATGATGTTACTTGAACCACGTGCTTATTCAGAATCACAACAAATAGCAGATCATTTAAAAGATAGAAATGCAGTAGTAGTTAACTTAAAAAGAGTAACACCAGATCAAGGTAAAAGAATAGTAGATTTCTTATCAGGTACTCTTTATGCTATTGGTGGTGACTTACAAAAATTAGGTGGAGGAATTTTCCTTTGTACACCAAACAACGTAAATGTTGAAGGTAAGATTACTGATGACGTGCCAGCTAAAACAAGTGGTAAAAAGTCTAAACAAGAAGAAGACGATGAGTTTGACTGGTAATAACTAACCCGAAAGGGGGATATGTGATGGAGAAGTTTCATTATGAAGCTAATGGTTATAATAGAAGTGAAGTAAATGCTTTTATTGAAAGAGTAATTAGGGAAACTGAGGGTATTATTAATAAATGTCAAGAACAAAAAGATGAGATTAAAGATTTAAAAGATAAGCTAGAAAGCTATAAAATTTTAGAAGATAGTATTAATAAATCTATTGTTAATGCAGAAAAAACTAGTGATAATATAAAACGTCTTGCTAGAGAAGAAGCTAATGTAATAGTTAGTGATGCTAAAAATAATGCTTCTAGAATAGTTAATGATGCTCTAATTAGGTCAGAAAGAATTGAACAGCAAGCTGATGTCTTAGAAAGAAATATTAAAATATTTAAAAGAAAGTTAAAGATTATTGTTGAACAACAATTAGCAGTAGTAGAAGAAATAGAAGTGTTGGACTTAGACGAATCTTAAGTCTATTTTTTGCTAGGAGGGAATTTTTTTGGAAGAATTAACGGAAAGTTATGAGGAATTATTACTTAAATATAATGCTGCTTTAAAAACGCTTGAGACACAAATTGCTATTTTATTGCAAGACTTTGAATTTAAAAATCATTATAATCCAGTAGAACATGTTAAGAGTAGAATTAAGAGCTATGACAGTATTGTAAATAAACTAAGAAGTAGAGATTATGAAGTGAATGTTACCAATATTGAAGATCATATTCATGATGCGGTAGGAATTAGAATTGTATGTTCTTTTTTATCAGATGTTTATGCAATAGTAAAATTACTAGAAGACAGTGATCAAATAACTGTTCATACTAAAAAAGATTATATTTCAAATCCTAAAGATAGTGGCTATTCTAGTTATCATTTGCTTGTCTATGTTCCTGTTTATTTAATTGATGGAGTAGAGATGGTAGAAGCAGAAATTCAAATTAGAACTGTTGCTATGGACTTTTGGGCTAGCTTAGATCATAAAATAAGATATAAATTTAAGGGTGATATTCCTAAGGAAATTCAAGATAATATGTATAAGTGTGCACTTGATATAAATAATTTAGATCATAAGATGGTTGCTATGAATGATAAGATGCAAACATTGATTGAAGATCAAGAAATAATTTAGCTAAAAAAAGGAACCAATATTTGGCTCCTTTTATCATTATTTAATATCAATAAGTTTTCTATTTTTATTTTCATCAATCTTTGGAACAGCAATATGTAAAGTACCATTATTATATGATGCTTCAATATTCTCTTCATCCACATCACCTAGATAGAAACTACGAGAATATTTTCCATAAACTCTTTCACGACGAAGATATTTTTTCTTTTCATCTTTTTCTTCTTCTTCATGCTTTTTCTCAGCACTAACGATTAAATTTCCTTTATTGCATTCTACTTTAATTTCTTCCTTTTTGAAGCCAGGTAAATCCATATCTACATGATAAGTATTATCTTTTTCATAGATATCACACTTCATCTTAGCTCCTTCTTCTTCAAATAAATCATCTAATGCGTTATCAAAATAAAATCTTCTTGGTAACATAATTATCACTTTCCTTTCACAATTATGTTATAACACTTTTATTAGCACTTGTCAAGAAAGAGTGCTAATAAAAATAAAAAAATGTAAAAAAAGATAAAAAGGGGTTGCAAGACGTGTCTAATTTTGGTAAAATAACCTTGTTACTTGAAATGGCGGCGTTGGTGAAGTGGTTAACACGCTGGTTTGTGGCACCAGTATGCATGAGTTCGATCCTCATACGCCGCCCCATAATATTGATAATAAGAGTCTTTTTAGACTCTTTTATTGTAGAGAAAAGGTGAATTAAATGAAAACAAAGGATGAAAAGACAAATGTAATGCGTATATTAGATCAAAAGAAAATTAAATATAATAGTTATAACTATTTGAAAACTGGTGCTATCAGTGGGATGGAAGTAGCAAAAGCTTTAAATGAAAATCCAAATCTTACTTTTAAGACCTTAGTCACAGTTAGTAAAACAAATAATCATTATGTATTTTTAGTACCAGTAAATAAAGAACTAGATTTAAAAAAGGCAGCCAAAGCTGTTAATGAAAAGAGTATAGAAATGGTAAAATCAAAAGAACTATTAGCACTTACTGGATATATTCACGGAGGGTGTTCGCCAGTTGGAATGAAAAAAAGTTTTAAGACTGTTATTGATAGCAGTGCTAAAAATTATGATAAGTTAATATTTAGTGGAGGAAAAATAGGCTATCAAGTAGAGACTACTTTAGATGAACTGAAGAAAGTAATTAATTTTGATTTAAAAGATATAACATAAAAAAACTAACTATCTCTAGTTAGTGATTACTAATTATGGTGGAGAATAGGAGGATCGAACTCCTGACCTTCTGCGTGCAAAGCAGACGCTCTCCCAGCTGAGCTAATTCCCCAACAACACATTAAGTTTAACATAGAAATATAAGAGATGTCAACACTTTTTTTAAAAAAATTATAATGTTATAATTAAATAAATATAAGTCTTAAGAAAGGAAGAAAATTATGAAGGTTTTGTTATATGCGGAAGGATTAAAAGTGATAGGGGTAAGTGGTTTGGGAAAAGCTATTCTTCATCAAGAAAAAGCTTTAAAGTCTGCCAAAGTAGATTATACAAGAGATTATAAGGCATTTGATTACGATATAGCACATATCAATACCTATTTCTTAAAATCTTACTTTCTAGCTAAAAAGTTAAAAAGAAAAGGAATAAAGATAGTCTATCATGCTCATTCAACAGAAGAAGATTATAAAGATGGATTTATTGGGGGACATTTAACTAGTAAATTATTTAAATGGTGGATAGTAAAATGTTATAAACTAGGAGATATTATTGTTACTCCAACTGTTTATTCTAAAAAGATACTAGAAGGTTATAAAGGACTAAAAGGTAAAAAAATAGTAGCTATTTCTAATGGATTAGAATTAGATTTCTTTAAACCAGATAAAAAGTTCCGTGAATCATTTAGAAAAAGATATAATTATAAAGATACTGACAAAGTAATAGTAGGAATTGGTATATATAGTAGAAGAAAAGGAATTGTAGATTTTGTTGAAGTAGCTAAAAGATTACCAGACTATAAATTCATTTGGTTTGGATCAAGTCCTTTAGCTGCAGCTACTCCTGATGCTAGACATGCAGTAGAGACGAAACTTCCTAACTTAACTTTTGCAGGACATGTTGATCAAAAATATATTAAAGAAGCGTTAGGTGGCTGTGATTTATTCTTA
>CAKOYC010000028.1 GCA_934130265.1 uncultured Bacilli bacterium | reverse complement strand
ACTTTTCTATATATTTTTACATATTTGTGTTAACTTAATGGGACTTTTAGGAATGATGCCAATGACTGGTGTTCCTTTGCCATTTATTAGCTATGGAGGTAGTTTTACCTTGTGTTTAATGGTTTCAATAGCCTTTGTTCAAAGGGTATGTATAGAAACTAGAATAAGAGAAGAAGAAAAAAATAAAAAAAAATAAAATTTGTGGTTTGAAACCGAGATATTGTAAATTGAGGGGTACTTTAAAGGTGAATTTGTTAAATTCAGAGCTCAATTTGGCAATTTGAGGGGGAGTTTTAGAGGCAAAATGTAATTTTTGCCTCTTTGCTTTTTAAAAAGCTATCTGTTATAGTGGTAGCGAAAGGAGGAAAGACCATGACTTTTTCTTATCGACATAGAAAATTAATTGTTATTTTGCTACTATTTTTACTGTCAGTCACCGCTTCATTTTTAATCTTTAGAAGTCATTTTACACCAAAGAAAAAGACTAGTACTAAGAAGATAGTATTAACACCTAAGAAAGAAGAAACTACTACTGATAAGGAAACATACTACTTAGTAGATATTAAAGGAGCGATTAATAATCCTGGTACTTATAGTATGAAAAAAGGCAGTAGAGTAATAGATGTTATTCATCTAGCAGGAGAGTTAAAAAGTGATGCTGATACCTCAGTTTTAAATCTTTCTAAGAAAGTTACTGATGAGATGGTTATCATTGTTTACTCTTATGATGAAGTTAAGAACTTTACTAAGGTAAAAGAAGAGGAAAAACAAGAACAAGAAAAATGTATTTCTAATAATGGTATAAAAAATGATGCTTGTATTTCTACTATCATCGAAGATAATTCTACATCTAATACTAAAGTTTCAATAAACAACGCAACACTTGAAGAGTTAATGACCCTACCAGGTATTGGTGAAGCTAAAGCAAAAGAGATTATTAACTACCGAGAAGAAAAAGGCGAGTTTGCTGATATTAATCAGTTAAAAGAAGTGAAAGGAATTGGAGATACTTTATTTGAAAGTATTAAAGATAATATTACACTCTAGATTATTACTTATTATTCTTTTAATTATTACCCTCATATACACTACCATTTTTAATATAACATCAGTAGGTTATAAGAAAGGAGATATAACTCTAACAGGAAAAGTTATCAAAAAAAGATTTACTGATGATTATTTGACCTTCACATTAAAAAATAATAAAACTTTACCACTCACATACTATATAAAAAATAAAAAAGAATTAAAAGAATATAAGAAGATAACTTTAGGTAGTATTATTAGAGTTACTGGTACTTTAAAGAGTAATAATTATTTAATAGTTAAAAATATTAAAATATTAAAAGAAAATAGAAATATTATCTATTTTATAAAAGATGGACTATATAATTATTTATCTTCTTTTGATAGTAGAGTATCTCCATATTTAAAAACTTTTATTATAGGAAATAAAGATGATTTATCTTATAAAGTTAAAAAGTCACTCCAAACTGTCGGGATATCTCATTTATTTTCCTTATCAGGAAGTCACTTAGCAATTATCTATTACTTTCTCTATTCGCTATTTAAAAAAAGAAAAATTCATTTAATGATATTACCTCTTTTCCTTTACTATTTGATAATTGATTCTAGTGCTTCCATTTTAAGAGCTTTAGTTTTTCTATCGATTTTTAAATCTAATAAAGAATTTCACTTAGGTCTTTCCACTTTCAATATGCTTATTCTAGCACTTATAGTGCTATTAATTATAAATCCAGCAAGTATTAAAGATATTGGTTTTAATTATTCCTTTGTTATATCATCAGGTTTAATTTTATACTATGATAATAAAAAGCAAGATAAGAAATTATTTAGACTAGTAGAAACATCTATACTTGCTTTTTTATTCTCTCTACCTATCTCTCTTTATTATTTCTCTAATGTTAATTTACTTAGTATTATCTATAACGTATTTTATGTTCCATTTGTAAGTTCTATCTTATTTCCTCTAACTTTTATAGTAGCTGTTTGTCCATTCTTAAGTGATATCTATTTAGTAGTAGTTAATCTCTTTGAAAAAAGTATATTCTTCTTTGAGGGGATAAGTATTAATCTAACCTTTAGAAAGTTAAGTATTATTATCTATATAATTTATCTTTTAATAATATTTATAGCTATTTATAAAAGAAAAGTTCTCTATCTTTTACTAATACTTTTAGTACCACACTATTTTTATAATAATATAGTAGTAGAAGATAAAATGTATATGATAGATGTAGGACAAGGAGATAGTATCTTGTTTGTCTCTAATAACAAATCTATGCTTTTAGATACCGGAGGTAGTATTAATAGTAGTCTTGATAAATGGTCTGTTGGAGATGATTTAGTAACATTTTTAAGATCAAAAGGAATAAGAAGAATTGATACTATTTTGATTAGTCATGGTGATATGGATCATATTGGTGAATATTTTAAAATAGTTAAATACTTTAAAGTAGATAATGTTTATTTAAATAGTAATCAGTTAAACAGTATAGAAAAGAGAGTAGTAACTGACTCTTTAAATAATAATATAAATATTACCAAGCTAAAAAAGGGTGATAATATTTCTCTTGGTAACTTTAACTTCATTGTGATTAATAATAATTTTACTGATGAAAACGATTCTAGTACAGTTTTATTTGGAATGCTTTCATTTTCTAAAATATTATTAATGGGAGATGCTAGTATTAGAAGCGAACAAGATATTATAAGTAGTTATAATCTACCTAAGATTGATATTTTAAAAGTAGGTCATCATGGATCTAATACATCTTCAAGTGAAAAATTTATAAATGAGATTAATCCTAAATACTCATTAATTAGTGTTGGTGAAAATAATAGATATGGTCATCCAAAAAAGTCAGTATTAAATACTTTAAGTAATAGTGAAATTTATAGAACAGATTTGGATGGAAATATAGAAATAGAGTTTAATAATAAAGGATATAATATTAGGGCTTGTAGTCCATAGAAAGGAGTAAGAAATGAAACAAGAAATTAAAATGATAGATAATAAAGAAGTTGATAGTTTATATAATGATATAAAATTATTAGTTGAAGAAAGTAGAAATAGAGTATATAAAACAGTAAATACAGAAATGATAAATCTATACTGGAATATTGGCAAAATAATTGTTGTTATGCAAGATGGAAATAAAAAAGCTAAATATGGTGATTATTTAATAAAGGAATTATCGATAAGATTAACTAATAAATTTGGTAAAGGATTTTCAATTCCCAATTTAAAAAGAATGAGACAATTTTATAATTGTTTTCCAATTGGCTCAACATTGTTGAACCAATTAACATGGTCACACTATTTGGAACTGATTAAAATAGATGATGTTAATAAGAGAAAATTTTATATGAAGGAATGTATTGATTCAAATTGGGATGTAAGAGAACTTCAAAGACAAAGGACTACATTGTTATATGAAAGAATAGCAAATTCAAAAGACAAAAATAAAGTAATTGAATTATCATCTATAGGTTATAAATTAAATGAGCCAAAAGATATTATTAAAGATCCATTTGTGCTTGAATTTTTAGATATTAAAGAAACTACAAATTATTTAGAATCAGATTTGGAAAAAAATATTTTAAATCATTTAAAAGAATTTTTATTAGAATTAGGAAAAGGATTTACATATGTTGGAAATCAAGTAAGAATAACATTAGATTCAGAACATTTTTATCCGGATTTAGTATTTTATAACAGAATTCTTAAATGTTTTGTCATAATTGATTTAAAAATTGGTAAAGTAACACATAAAGATATTGGACAAATGCAAATGTATGTTAATTATTATGATAGAGAAATTAAATCAAATGAAGAAAACAAAACAATAGGAATATTACTTTCTACTGATAAAAATGAAACAGTTGTTAAATATACTCTTCCCGAAGATAATAAAACTATATTTTCATCTGAATTTAGATTAACTATTCCGAGTGATGAAGATTTTATTAATGTAATCGAAAATGAAAAGAAAAACTTAGAATTAGTATGATATTCTAAAGAAAATTGGTATACCAAAAGGTAATGAAAAAGTACGATCTTTAGGTATTAAAGAACCTAAAGATAAAATTGTAGAACAAGCAATATATCAAGTACTTGAACCAATACTAATTGCTAAATTTCATAATAATAGTAATGGCTTTATAAATAAAGAAGTACAGCAGTTGGTCAAGGTATGTTGACATTTACAAACAGTTATTTATGAATATATTTTTATTCGGCTTATTTTTGGACAGTACTATGTTGGCGAATACTTTAAGTCGGATAATGTTTATTTAAAGTCTAGTGATGATGAAAATGATTCTAGTACAGTTTTATTTGGAATGATTTCATCTTCTAAAATATTATTAATGGGAGATGTTAGTGTTAGAAGCGAACAAGATGTTATAAGTAGTTATAATCTACCTAAAATTGATATTTTAAAAATGAATCTAATACATCTTCAAGTAAAAAAAATTATAGATGAGATTAATCCTAAATATTCATTAATTTGAAAATAATAGATATGGTCATCTTTGGATGGAAATATAGAAATAGAGTTTAATAATAAAGGATATAATATTAGGACTTGTAGTCCATAGAAAGGATAGATATGAATTATTATAATGCGATAAAGAATGAATTAATAAATAATGAGATAAATAGAAAAGTTAAAAATTATTCAATCAATAAAAGTGATTTAAATGCTTATTATAATGTTGGTAAGTTATTGTTAGATGCAGGAAATCAATATGGAGAAAGTATTATTAAAGAATATTCATTAAGATTAACTGAAGAATTTGGTTCAGGATATAGCCAAAGAAATTTAAGAAATATGAGACAATTTTATAAAGTATCCCAGAAATGGCAGACAGTGTCTGCCAAATTAAGCTGGAGCCATTATTGTGAAATCATTTGGTTTGATGATAATAAATTTCAATACTATGTTAAAACAATTGAATTAAATAACTTATCAATTAGGCAGTTAAGAGAAAGAATAAAATCTAATGAATATGAAAGACTTCCTGAATCTACTAAGAATAAATTAATAAATCAAGATGAAACCAATGTTGTTGACTATGTAAAGAATCCAATTATGATAAAAAATAATAACAATTATGAAATGTTTTCAGAAAGAGTACTACAAAAAATAATTTTAGAAGATATAGAAAATTTTTTGGAAGAATTAGGAATAGGTTTCACTTTCATAAAAAGTGAATATCCAATCAAATTAGGTAATAGATATAATTATATAGATTTACTTTTATACAACATTAAATATAAATGTTATGTAGTAGTAGAATTAAAGGTAACTGAACTTAAGAAAGAACATACTGGTCAAATTATGACTTATATGAATTATATCGATAAAAATATAAAGACTGTTTATGAAAACGAAACAGTCGGAATAATAATTTGTAGGAAAAACAATAAATATGTAATAGAGTTTTGCTCGGATAAAAGAATAATAACTAGGGAATATGAATTGGTATAGAATTATGTAAATTAAGGGAAATAAATAATAAAAACATAGTTAAAAATATCAAGTAGTATAAAATATACTTTGCAAAAAAAGTAAATGACACTTATAATAAATCTAGGAACTGAGGTGACTAAGTATGAAAAATATATCTTTTATGATGAGTAGGGGAAATATAGAAAAATTAAAGCACTCTTATATGGACGCATGCTCTAATAAAGATTTTAAAGATTATGTAGATTTAATTGATGTAAGCGATGATGAACTTATGAAATATACATCTAAATTAGAAGAGTGTGTAATAGAATCTAATCATTGTAAAAAGTGTACTGGCCTAAAAGATTGTCAGAATAGAGTTAATGGTTATTTCTTTAAAGCCTTTCTTGAAAATAATAAATTAAACTTTTCTTATGTTCCTTGTAAATATTTACTAAAAGAAGAAGATATTTATAGTTACCAAAAGAAAATAACTTGTTATGACTTACCAGAAGATATAAAAAAGGCTACCTTTAGTAATGTTTATAAGGATGATAAAAAAAGACTTCCGATAATTAAATATTTTAAAGAATTTATTGATACTTACTTAAAAGGAGAAAATACAAAAGGAATTTACTTACACGGCTCTTTTGGAAGTGGTAAAACATATTTAATAGCTTCCCTTTTTAATGAGATGGCTAAAAAAGATATTGCCAGTGTAATGGTTTATTATCCAGAATTGCTTAGAAGTTTAAAGTCTAGCTTTGGTAATGATTATGAAGAAAAGTTTACCAAGTTAAAAACAGTACCATTATTATTACTTGACGATATTGGAGCGGAAAATACTACTAACTGGAGTAGAGATGAGGTATTAGCACCACTACTTCAATATAGAATGGAGGAACATCTTCCTACTTTCTTTACATCTAATCTAACAAAAGAAGAATTAGAGTTAACACTAAGTAATACTAATAATGGAGTTGATAAAATAAAGGCAAGAAGAATAATTGAAAGAATTAATCAGTTAACAGTAGATTTAGAATTAATTAGTAAAAACAGAAGAAATTAAATTTCTTCTGTTTTGATAACATCTCCTATCTTATAATAATCTTTGATAAAAGTTGGTAAAATATATATAGCTTTTACTTTTTTCTTTCTAAAAATAAACTTTTCTGTTTTACAGTTTAAATAACAATAAAGTATTTTATTGTTTTCATCTACTTGATAGATATTTACTCTTTGACAGAAAAAGTAAGTATTAATACTTTTTTTCTTTGGAAAATAGTACCCTTCATCTATAGTATCTAAAACAAGTCTAATACTTTTAACCCTATCTTTAAATGAAGATAAAGTTTTTATTTTAATCTTTTTTTTCCTAATAACTATACCTTTCACAGCTCATCACCTTTATTAGATAATATCAAAAAAAATAACTGTTATCAATTGTTTTTAAATTTGTTTTATGTTATTCTTTTATTAGAGTAGGTGTAGATAGGGTGGTAAAATATACTGGTAAGAAAAAATTATAGTAGCCTTTATGAATATCCAATAAATGAAGAAGAAACAGTTAGGAAGTGGAATTTATCCAGAAGTTATGATGGTACTGATAGAACAATTTATATAAAAATAAAAGATGAAGTGGTTAATCAAACAGCTATATATCAAACAACATACAAAGTATATAAAGAATGTGATAGTACATCTACAACTAGAAGTGAAGGTGCATGTAGTGGTAGTTGTGGTAGTCAAAGTAAGCAAATAACTACTACATATAAAGACAGTTATACAAATAAATGGAGATAATGCTTGGTATAGAGGTGGAACAGTAACTTATACATTAAATATCACTAATGCAACAGCATATGGAATAGATGGATATAATTCAAAGAAAACAGGAACAATTAATAGCGATGGTACTCATACAATTACTGGCTATGTAAAAAAATTCTGTAGGTAAAACAGCTACTTGTAGTGCAACTATCTATTATGATAAAACTGCTCCAACTTGTATATGGAATAAGGCAAATACCACTTTGGTAAAATCATATTACACCTACAAAGGGTGTAAAGATAGTACGAGTGGTTGCACTGTAGATACAATTGCATCCAATAATATTACTGAATCAAAAAAACAAGCCACATTCTCTAAATCTACTATCAAAGATAAAGCAGGTAATACTACTAGTTGCCCTAAGAAAACAATGAATGTCTATGTTGATAGCAGTGTACCTACTATGAACCTTGTTGTATATAGAAACTATACTGGTATTGCCTGTGTTGATCATCTAACAACTACTTATAGTTATAGATATAATGCTATTGTATCAGATGCACATTCAGGACTTAAATATAGTAAGTGTAGTAGTACTGGTAATATTACAATAGAAAGAAAGAATCTTACTGGAACATTAAAGACTGCTGGAGTAAGTGAACAGTTTTGCCTGCAGCAAACTGCTAAAATCACATGTAAGGCTTGTGATTATGTTGGAAACTGTCATACGTATAAAAAATAAAAGGGAGGACATATGAAAAAAATAAAAACTATATCACTAATTTTTGTAATAATTGGAGCCATAGCAATATTTATTGGTATCGGTTTAACTACAAAGAAGGATTTATCTAATAATTATTTTGCTAATACAACTAATACTTTTGATTTTGGAAGTTGTGTTGATAAAATTTGTAATGAAGAATTTGTTATAGATAACAAAGGAAATAATGGAAGTGATTTAACAATAACATTAATAAATAAAGATAATAAGGTAAAGGAAGCTGGAAAACTAACAATAAAGTTTGATAATAACATAAAAATTACTGTTTCCCATAAACAACTTCAACCATCTGAAGAAGTAACTGTAAAGAAACATTCAAAAGTAAACTTAGGTGAAGTTCAAAATTTTGAATTAGTTAAGTAGAAAATTCACCTTAGAATGATAATAATTAAATATGAGTAGAAAGGAATCAATTAGAATTAGTTAAAATTTCTAAAGTTGATTATATTGTGATAATATGAAAAAAAATAAAAAAGGTTTCACTTTTATGGAATTGCTAGCATCAATAACAATTCTAGGAATAATAACAACTGCTGCTGTGGTTACGTATAATAAATTCTTGGAAAATTCTAAGAAAAAATATTATAAATCTCAAGAAGACTTAGCAACACTAGCAGGAAAACAATATTTTACTGATTATAGGAGTAAGCTTCCGAGTGCAGTTGGTGACAAAGAATCGGTTGACTTAAGTACTCTTTATTCCTTAAAGTATTTAGACAAAATAAAAGATTATAGTGGAAAAACTTGTTCACCTGCTAAGGATGCTGATAGTAATAAAGTTTATGCTTACAAGGTTTTAAATGGTGATTATAAGTATTACACAATTATAGAGTGTAATGGCTATAAAACCGCCAAAGATAAAAAAGGACCAGTTATAACATTTTCTCCAAAAAAATCAGTTTCTAATAAAAATATCGACATCGTTATGAAAATTACTGATAATATGAATGTTGATATATATTCATATGAAGTAATAAAAGATGGTACTGTGATAAAAACAGAAAAAGATAAAAAATACTCAGGTCAAATTACTATTACATTAACAGAGGAAGGAAGCTATATAATTAAAGGACATGCAAAAGATGACTGGGGGAATACAACAGATAAAACATCAAAAAAGTATATAATTGATAAAACAGCTCCTGACTGTAGTAAGATAGAAATAGCAAGTACTAATAATAGTATTAAAGAAAAATGGCAAAATAAAGATGTCAAATTAAGAATTACTCCACATAGTGATATTGCTAAATGGAATTTTTCTAACTGTTTTAAATTAGCATCAGATTTTAATAGTGAATACTGTAAAGACGATGGAAAAGGATTAAAAGGTTCTATCTCAAAAACATTAAGAGGTAATCCAAATGGCATCATTACTGAAGATAACCAAAAGGATAATGGTCATGTTTTTGGTAGGATAACAGCATATGATGCAGCCGGCAACTTTTGCTCTGTTGATACTGATGAATATTACATTGATAAAGATGCCCCAATAATTGATAATATTGAGGTGGATAGTTCCGAAGATGATTACAATTCTTTAAAAGTTAATATCAAACTTGAATTGAGTGACAGAGTAGATAAGACAAATAATCATATATATTATAGCATCTCTAATGATGGAACAAATTATAGTAGCCTTTATGAATATCCAATAAATGAAGAAGAAACAGTTAGGGAGTGGAATTTATCTGGAAGTTATGATGGTACTGATAGAACAATTTATATAAAAATAAAAGATGAAGTGGGTAATCAAACAGCTATATATCAAACAACATACAAAGTATATAAAGAATGTGACAGCACATCTACAACTAGAAGTGAAGGTGCATGTAGTGGTAGTTGTGGTAGTCAAAGTAAGCAAATAACTACTACATATAA
>CAKOYC010000027.1 GCA_934130265.1 uncultured Bacilli bacterium | reverse complement strand
ATCTAAGACCATATCTAAAAGATAAGGGAAGAATAATTGGTGAGTTTAAAAATATTAGTTATCTTAAGAATATTAATTTATTACTAAGTGATAATTGGTATTATGAAAATTTTAATAAGCAAAATAATTTCACTAGAAATGATATTATAAGAATGGCACTTGATTCTAAATATAGAGTTGTTACCATTTATCCTTTTTATCATAAAGAAAAAGAATCAATATCTTCTATTCATACTAATTCTTCTTCTATTTATTATTACTCTTTTGTTATAGAAAAGATTTAATTATTCATCTTCAGCTATTTGTTTTTTATAAAAGGGAAGATTTTTAAGTTGTTGAAAAGCAACTACTATTACTACTCCTATAATAAAGAATAAAATACTAAATGTTTTAAGAGTCATTGCATCTTGTGGTACTTTTAGAGTTGTTGGTCCTATTACTATAGCATATAATGAGCCTAACATCATTCCAATAATAGCATATACCATGGCAGAACGATGTTTATCTAATAGTTTTTTAATTATTCTTAGTACTGTAGCTACTCCAAACAAGATTCCAAGTCCTAATGCTAATAAAAGTGGAAAACTACTAAAGTCAAAATGAATAAAATCTTTAACACCACTTATCACTGGTATATATAGTCCAAATGATAAAAGTATAGTAGACCCTGATATTCCTGGTAAAACCATAGCAGAGATAGCAAGCATTCCAGCAATAAAAATATAGATAAGCATTCCTATATTTAAGTGAGTTAGGTCTAGATTACTTCCCATCTTTAATGATGATAGTAGTATAACTGCTAAAGCTCCTACAATAGTCCATATTATATTTATATATTTTCCTTTAACTGTCTCTTTTTCTTCTATAATCATGACGGGAATTGCTGCTATTATAAACCCTAAGAATAGGGAACTCATTTTATATATTTCTTTATCAAATAAGTTAGCTAGGATAGTAACAGCTAAGCCCATTCCAATAATCCATCCTAAAAATAGTTTTGCTAAGAATTTTATTGATTTAATTCTTTCTTCCTTTGTTCCTTTCATTAAATAGTTTAAGGAGTTAATAAACTTATCAAAGAACCCCATTAAAAATGCTATTGTTCCACCACTTACTCCTGGCACACTATCAGCTAGTGCCATAAAAAATCCTCTTATAACATCAATTATCATTAATAACCAACCTTTCTTTTATCATATTATGATATACTTTTCTAGATAATCACAAATGATATATTGAGTATAGCATAATTTCATTAAAAAAAATAGTTAACATTTTTGTTATTTTACAATTAAATACTAACTCAAATTACTACGGATTTTACTAAAAAATTAATAGTTAAATTGTTTTCACAGAACACAAATAGTATAATTAAGCACAGGGAATACTAACTGTTCGAGTACTTGCCGACTTCTTATAGGAAGGAGGCTTGATATTATGAAGAAAAAAGATTTACTAATCTCATTTCTAATACTAATTATCATTTTATTAATAGTCTCTTTAATGATTCTAGGTATAAAAAATAGTACTCAATCCATTAAACCGAATGTAAATTAAGTACTAAACCAATTATTTATGGTAAGTACTCAACATTGCAAAGTTAAGTACTCCCTTTTTTATTGTATGCAAGTAGTCTTACTTACATACTAATAGTATCATATAAATTAGCTTTTAACAAGTCGCTTTTAGACCTATTTGTTACATAAATATCTATATTAACATTTATATCAATATATGGTGCCGACTAAAGGATTCGAACCTTCGACCTACGCGTTACGAGTGCGTTGCTCTACCAGCTAAGCTAAGTCGGCATATAAAAACTTTACTACTTAAGTATAGCAAAGTTTTTTTACTTTTTAAAGACTATTCTGTTCTAAGAGCAATAACTGGATCTTTTTTACTTGCCATCTTAGCAGGAATGAAACCACTAAGTACAGTTAAAGATACACTTATTAATAAGAGAATTAAAGCATGAACCGGATTAAGTTTAGCAACAGAAGCTAGTCCTGACAAATTTTCAATTATTCTATTAGCTGGAAAAGTTAATAGATAAGCGATAACTAGTCCTAAGATTCCACTACATAAACCAATTAACATAGTTTCAGCATTAAATACTCTAGTTATATCTTTTGCTCTTGCACCCAAAGCTCTTAAAATACCTATTTCTTTAGTTCTTTCTAAGACAGATATATAAGTAATTATAGCTATCATTATACTAGATACTACTAAAGATATTGATGAAAAAGCAATTAATACTACGGTAATAGCATCCATTATTCCACTAGATAAACTACTCATTAATTTTGCCATATCTGTATAAGTTATTTTATCACTATCAGCTTTATTCTTATTATATTTATCTAAGTAACTAGTTATTTTATCTTTACTAGCAAAATCCTTTGGATAAAGATAAATAACTGTCGGTGTCATATCTGCCCCTAAAAAAGCTAAGATATCTTCTTTAGTAGTAGTATCATTAAAACTAGTACCAGTTAAAATATTATAATCTTTATCTTCTTGAGCTTTTACTATCTCACTATCTTTATTTATAGAAATAACTTTATCAACTAAAGCCCCAGTATAAAATATAACTGCTTGATTAGTAAAAATTTCCTTATCTTCTTTTCCTCTAATAATAGCTTTTATTTTAACCGTTATACTATTAGCATTGTTATATGCTTCATCATAATTACTAGTTGGAATAAAATTATTAGCTAGTTTTTTATAGTAATCATTATTAGTAACTATCTTGAATTCTTTATTTAATATGTCATCGAAGGATATATTTTTAGATGAATCAAATCCTAAGGATTCAATTATTGTTTTACTAACCTCATTTTTGGAATCTATTGCTAAAATCAGTCCTTCTTCTTTACTATCGATTTTTCCTGCTAAAACATCATAATTATCTTCTACTATGCCTGATTCTTTGTCTTGTGTCCTAGTAGGAAAAATTTGCCACACCATACTATTTGCCATATCTACTTTTTTATAGTTATTATTGTTATCTTTAGTTATTAGATTAAGTCCTGTTTTCTTAAGATAAGATATGCCACTTAAAAGATTACTATCAATGTTTTCTATATAATTTATATAATCTTTAGTTATATTGTTAGTATGTACTATTTTTTCCATTACTGATTCAGTTGGCTTTACTACTTGTTCCGTTGGATACTTATCCTTTTTATTAGTTGATGTTTGCATTTGTTCTTCCAAAGTATCTTCATCCATTTGCATAGCTTGGCTACTAATAGTTATAGGCATCTGTGATAAGGTACTTTTTTCAAACTTATCTATTTGTAGTTGAAAGCCATTGGAAAGTGATAGAATCAGAGCAATACCAATTATACCAATAGAAGCAGCAAAGGCAGTAAGAAATGTTCTTCCTTTTTTAGTCTTAATGTTATTGAATGATAAGTGAATAGCTGATAAATAACTAAGCACTGTTTTTTTGATATGAACTGTTCCTGTATCTATTTCTTCCTCTTTAATTGGATTAGAGTCTGATAATATTTCTCCATCTTTAAATTCAATAATTCTACTGGCATAATCTTTAGCAAGTTCTGGATTATGAGTTACCATTATAACTAATTTATCTTTTGCTATTTCTTTAATAAGATTCATTATTTGCACACTAGTAGTAGAGTCAAGTGCTCCAGTTGGTTCATCTGCTAGAATTATATCAGGGTTATTGACTAAACTTCTAGCTATTGCTACTCTTTGCATTTGACCACCACTTAATTGATTAGGTCTTTTATGAGCATGATCTTTTAAGCCTACTTTATCTAGGGCTTCTAAGGCTTTTTCTCTTTTGTTCTTTCTTTTATAACCAGATAAAGTTAAAGCCATTTCTACATTTTCCAAAACACTTATGTGACTAATTAAATTATATGACTGAAAAATAAAACCTACACAGTTATTACGATAACTATCCCATTCTGTTGCTTTAAACTTTTTAGTACTTTTTCCATTAATAATTAAATCACCTGAGTCATATCTATCTAGTCCACCAATAATATTTAATAGAGTTGTTTTTCCACTACCAGATGGACCAAGTATAGCTACAAACTCATTTTTTCTAAAACTTAAGTTTACTTTTTTCAAAGCATGCTGAACAAAGTTACCTGTCTTATAACTTTTACTTATATTTTTTAAATCTAACATATTTCACCTTCTCTTTATAAGTATATCATTAGAAGTTAAAAAACAGTCATATTATTTTATAACGACTGCTCTTTTAGATGTATTATTATATATTTGTTCTATTTTACTTTTAGAAACATGCCAGCTGGTTCTTCCATCATCATGTGTCCATGGATCAATTAATATTTGTTCTTTAGTGATTGAATTATATCCTACTAATAATAAGACATGAACATTCTTAGGTGCTCCTTCTATATAGGCTTTAGGTTTATTTAGTTTTGATGTTAAATAAATTATTACTGGATTACCTGCTGCTACTTGATTGTCTAAGTCGGTCAAAGTTGCTCCTGTAGCATCTTCTATATTAATATACCCCGATGATGTTTTACCATAACCTACTAAAGGGCTAGGTGCTATCCAATGAGGTACGCTTACTGGATCTTCTGTGAAAATATCATAGGTAAAACCACTAAATGGATTAGTACTTTTAGGCATATTAGTAGCATAAGTCACTAAATCCATATTTTGTAGATAGCCTTTATATTGTAAAGCCATCAACATACAAGCTGCTTCACAACCATTAATAACCCCATTTTTATTTTGACTAATATATGGCACATTTAAAACTGTCCAAGCTTCTTTTATTTGTCTTTCTCTTTCTTTTCTAGCTTCTTCTTCTTTTCTTTTTCTCTCCTCTTCTTGTCTTATTCTTTCTTGTTCTTCCCTATAAGCTAGTTCTTTATCTACTATATTAAGATAATTATCTTGTTCGTTAATTACATCTTGTTGTAATACATTATTTTTTAGGGCAATAACTTGATTTAAATTCTCTCTTGTTATATCACTTCTTACAGTTTGATATGTATTATCAGTAAATAATGATACTACTGATGATTTATAAGTGTTAATATTAGTAACTTGTTCTTTAATGGTATTAATCTTAGGAAGTAATAATTCTTGATGAGCCTTTATTAATTTATTATTTCTTTCTAATAGTTCATTTACCATTTCAAGAGTGGTACTAGACTTAACTATATCATTTTCATAGTAGTTATTAATATCATCTCTAAGTTTAATGTATTTATTTAATTCTTGTAGATTTGTCGTTAAATCTTTCTTTTTTTCTTTATCCACAACTAAATCAACTGACTTTTTAACTTTTTCCACAGATTCCAAAGTAATATCATCTATGGGAATCTTTTTATTCACATCCTTATATAACAATGTATAAGCTTGATAAGTTTTTTTATATTGTAATTCATTTCTATCGTTAACTATCTTAGCCATTCCAAAAAGAGAAATACTAATAATCAATGATAAGATGCCTAATACTATTAACACTTTTTTTCTCATACCGCATACCTCTATTTTAATAATATCTTATATTAAAATTTTGTCAAGAAAAAAACTGTTTTCCACAGTCTTATAAGTATTCTTTTAATTTATCCACAGTTTTCTGTTGAAATTTTAAAAAGTCTTCTGCTAACTTTTTATCTTCTTTCTCTGCTTCTTTTGCAAAGTCTTTTATTTTCTTTTCCATTTCAATAGAACCCATTGATACACCTTTAATTAACATATCAGCAATAGCAGCATCACTATTATCTTTCTTTACTTCTTTAGTAATTCCCATCGTTGACATCATTTTTGCAATTAGTCCTTCTTCTTCAAGTTTAACATTTTCTTTTTTTAGTTGTTCTTTAGCTTTACTTTTAAATTCTTGATATTCTTTTAAGATATCTTCAGCTAGTCCTTTAATCTTATTATCTCTATCTTTCAAATCTTCTAATAAGTGTTCCATTGTATAACTTCCCATGGAAGCATCTTTATAAATATGTTCTAATAATTCATTTGTCTCTTTCATTCTATTCTCCTTCTATTTTTTCATTTTCTTGTGATAATGTTTGATACTTTTCTGTTATTTTAGTAGCATCTGCTTCTTCTAATTTATAAAATCCACATCTAAACATAGTTTCAAATGTTTCTCTTTGTAATTGTAATAAGTTATCATACATTTTCTTATATTTACTAAATAATATCTCATTACTTGCTTCCGTAAGTGCTACTGCGTAGTCTTTCACCATACATTTTAAAGTTGCTAACAAATCATTTATATAATCTTTATCATTTAATTCTATACCTTCTTCTACTTCTATCTTTTGATTAGAAATTTCTTTATTCATTGTTACCTCCTTGTTTTAGGATATCTAATATCTCTTGCATATTCTCATTAAAAGTATTACCTGCTTTTTCCATTATTTCTTCTATTTCTAGATTATTTACCATATCTATATAATTAACTATTTTTTTATAACCTAGATAATTATAATTAAACATATCTTCTAAATAATCTAAATCTTTACTAGAAATAATATCTGGTACTTGTTCATAATTCATTTTTATCATCCTCCAATATTATTATTATTAATTTTTTAACTTTTATACAAAAAAATATCAGTTATTATAACTGATACTAAACTCCTGTCTTAGGAGGTATAATTTCATCTGTTTGTTCTTCAACTACATTACTAACTTCTACCTCTTCCTTTTGTTCTTTTACTAATTGAAATTCTAAATAACTACTAAATTCATAATTCATATAAGCATTAGTTGTATATGGTCCATTTATAAAGAATTTCATAGTTGTTAAGTTATTTTCTCCCATTGGATTAATAGTTTCCAAATCTTTAGTAAAATAATTATTACCTAGTTCTCTATTTCGCATATAACTACCAACTGATGTTAAATCACTAGTCTTATAGTCATATTTCTCATCACCAAATAGAAGACTGAATAACATGTTATACCAATAATTATAACCAAGTTCTACTATTTCTAGATTACTTTCTTTGATTGGTAAGTCGTTTCCATTAAATATTTCACTAACTACTTTAGCTGGAAAATCTTCTAACTTAGTACATTCTAGATTATATTTCTTATTATAGAAATCTAAGTAATATTTATCTAATTCTTCTATACCTTTATAACCATTCTCTTTAAGTTTTTCAGCTAATGCTTCATCTGTTACCATCTCTTTTTTAATACTTTTTTGATACAAGCTTCGTAATGCTGTGTTGGCAGTTCTATCTGGTCCATAGCTACTTGCTATTTCTTGACCATCAAAACCTTTACTACCAATAATTTTTTCTTGATAATCACTTATATCCATAGTTGATAAAATAAAACTTTTATCTTTATAGTGATATTTATTATTTGATTTATTTACTATTTTAATATTTACTTTTATTCCATCTCCTGGTAGATACCCTTCAGCTTCACTTATTGATTTAAAGATAGTTGGTACAATATCAATAGTATCCTCGTTATAATTTTCAGGAATAGTATAAGTCGCTGTAACACTATCTATTATTCTTTTAGTTATATTCACATCTATTTTTTCCACAATACCTGTGGATAAAGTTTTTTCTTTTGTCTTTACTGTTTGATATTTACTTAAGTTTTTAGCAGACACTGGTATACTACTTATTAGTAATAGAAGTGCTATTACCATAATTAAAAATAATTTTCTTTTCATAATTTCTCCTTTAATTTTGCTCCTATTACCAGATAAAGTCCATCTTCATCTTGGGAACAAGTTTGTAGTATTAATAGTTTATTAGTTTTATCTATATTTATACCTGTATCATATATAGATTTTTTCTTAAGTTCTTCTAAGTGTTTTATAAATGTTTCATCAGTAAACTCTAATCTAGTATAAAAATAGTCTTCTTTTAATAACATAACGGTGAATACTTGATATGTTTCTTTCTTGTCTTTGTAGTTAAGTTCTATATCTTGATGTTTTGAAAAAAAGTCTTGTTTTTTATACCCCAACAGTTTAGTAAATGGTATATCTACTGTAGAAGAACTATGTCCATAAATAATTATTTTTCTAGTACTATTTAAATTAATTCGATAATCCACAAAGAGACTTCCACCAATAAATTCCTCTTTTTTATTATTATGATTCATATAAAATTCATTATCTGTAGTTTGCATAACTGGTTCTTTAGTTATTAAATTATTAATTGATAGAGTAAACTTTTGGTCTGTATTTTCTTGGTTTACTACTGGAGTTGTTGTTATTTCTTCACTTTTTATCTCTTGTTGCTTATTATCTACTATCTGTTTTTCTTCCTTACTAGGAATCATAATTACTAAAAGACATATTATTATACTGACAACTGCTATCTTTTTTCTCATCTTCCCTCCTTTTTTCCAATATAGCAGTTTAATAACATAAGATTTGTCGAAAGAAAGGTATAAAAAAAATTAATCTATAATAGACTAATTTTTGACTAAGTTATATATTTTTTCATGAATAGTATTTATATCCTTCATTTTACCATTATCACTACACTCTACTTTTTCCCATGAAAGATAATCTGCTACAAACAAGGCATTATCATAGACTTTTTTCATAAATTCCAAGTCTCTTTCATAGACATCATTTATTATACCTTCATTATCTGGTCTTTGTTTTCTAAGTTTTGTAACTATATCAAAAGGTGCGGTTAAAAAAATAACTTTATCTGGTTTTCTAATACCTAATTTGTTATATTCAAGATCACTTATATAATCAATAAATTTCTTTTTTTCTTCTATATCATCAATAAGTGCAGACTGATAAATTAAATTAGAAGTAGTATACCTATCAAATAATAGGATATCTCCATGATTAAATGCTTTTTCTAAGGTTGTATGCCATGTAACCGCTCTATCATTAGCATATAAGTTACTCACAAAGTATGGTGATAAATCACTAGGTTTTCCATATTTACCACTTAAATATTCTTCTACTGGTTTTCCCTGATAAGTATTATAGCTTGGAAAGTGGTGTGTTGTAATATTATATCCATCTTGAACAAGTCTATTATGTAACAACTCATATTGAGTAGTTTTACCTATACCATCACATGCTCCTTCTATCACTATTATTTTCCCTTGATTCATTTTTTTCCTCTTTCAATTATATAAAATCGTACATCTTAAGGTGTACGTTTACTTACATTATGGTGGAGATGAGGGGTATCGAACCCCTGTCCAAAAATAGAGCTACATAAACTTCTACAAGTTTAGATTATTTATTAAATTCGAATTATAGTAAAGAAATAATCAACCAAACTATAATTCTAGTCTTATAATATTCAATTATTTACTAAGACAATAAATAATTATATCTTACTAAATTGAACCGTACATTCTTAACGTAAGAAATTAAGAAAGACAGCGTACAAGCCTATTCTTAGGCAAATGCAAACTCAGTGTCACCACTAAGTCTTGCAAGTACATTTTTAATTTTGTTTCCAGTTATTCTGGTTTAATCTGTGACGTAGATAATTCGACTTGCTATCTATGCTCTACTATTCCTGTCGAAACCAAGACATCCCCAAGTAGCTATATTATAACACACTAGACTATAATTGTCCATTAGCGATACTTTATTTGTTTAGCTATATCCCTGTTAATATCTCTTTCTTTTATCGTTTCTCTCTTATCATAGTTTTTCTTTCCACGACAAACTCCCAATTCAACCTTTGCTCTTCCTCTTACAAAGTATACTTTTAGAGGTATTAATGTATAACCTTCCTGTTCTACTTTAACCGCTAATTTCTTTATTTGTTTTTTATGTAAGAGAAGTTTTCTACTTCTTGTTTCTTCATGATTAAATAGATTTCCTTCTTCATAAGGTGCAATATACATATTAACTAAGAATACTTCTCCATCTTTAATTCTAGCATAACAATCTTTTAAATTAGCACTACCTTTTCTGATAGATTTAATTTCTGTACCTTTTAGTACTATTCCACATTCTAAAGCTTCATCTATAAAGTAATCATGTTTTGCTTTTCTATTTAGTATTTCCATAATGCCTCCCTATATATC
>CAKOYC010000026.1 GCA_934130265.1 uncultured Bacilli bacterium | reverse complement strand
CTAAAACTTCTTGCAAGCCAAGTAAAGCATCATTTAATAGTTTCTCTTGTAAAAACAAATCACCGCAAGTATATCCTGTTAAACCAAGTTCTGGTGTTACTACAATAGCAATACCTTTCTTATAAGCTTCTTTTATATTCTTTACTAATTCTTCAGCATTTTCTAAAGGATTAGCTAGAGCTAATTTATTTACAATAGCTCCTACTCTAACATAACCAAATTCTTTCATATTTCACCTCTAAAATTTTATATATTTTTTAGCTTTTTCCATAGTATATTTTGATTGAATATCAGTGATATAACCTAGATTGATAAGTTCATACGCTTCCTCTATATTACATTCAAAGTATTTAATAAATTCATCCTTATCTAAATCTTGTTTACCATCTCTTACACAATCTTTAGCAAGATAACTATAATTGTAACAAGCTACTCCACAAGCTTGATCTTGATAAAATTTATCTAAATATATTAAATTGTTACTACTATAACCTGTTTCTTCCCTAAGTTCTCTTAAAGCAGCTATTTTGCTATCTTCCTTATTTTCTACATATCCAGCTGGTAGTTCAACACTAACTCCTTCGATGGTAGCTAATCTTGGTTGTACAACTAATATTGTTTTATTATCTTTAGTAACTGGCATAACGATACAAGCCCTTTTATCAACTCCACCTTTACTAATCTTTTCTCTTCTAATTATTTCACCGTTATTAAGATAACACTTATAGTTTTCAATATTTAAGAATCCTTTTCTACCAATAACTACTCCATTTTCATATTTGTATTCTTCTTCTAGTCTCTCCTTTTTTATAGTTTTTAATTCTAAAATGTAGTCCTTTAACTCTTCTAACTTTTCTTTTCTCATCTTTTAACCTTTACTTTTTCATCTATTTGTTTTCTATGTGTATTAATTAATTCTTCTTTTAAGTTTCTTAATTTATCAGATAGGTCTACATAGTATTCATGGGGATTATCTATTCTTTTTATCTCTTCATATAAAGTATTAAATTCATCATTACAATAAGCCTTTGTCTTTTCTATATTAGGTGTTTGATAAACTAATTGTCCATCCTTAAAAATTGGTACTAATAAATCTCTTACCTGATAATTAGTTAATTCTTTTTGTTTCCAAGTTTCTACTGGATGTATTAAGGTATATTTATCATTTGGTATAACCTCATCGCTTAAAGCTAATAAGTCACCAAGAGCATATCCTTCTTTTTTATCATAGAATCTATAGACTTTCTTATGACCAGGATTTATAGTTTTAACACTATCATTACTAACTTTTATTTTGGGTATTTCCCTATTATCTTCAATAGTTGCTACTAGTTTATATACCCCTCCTACTCTTTCTTTAGATGCAGCTATATTATCTCCTACTCCTAAAGAGTTGATAAAGGCTCCTTGTAGTTTTAAATCTCTGATTGTGTATTCATTTAAGCCATTTGATAGACAAATACCAGTCTCAGTATAACCAGCTTCATCTAATAGTTTTCTAGTCTTCTTAGATAAATAAGCTAAATCTCCACTATCGATTCTTACACCTTTAAACTTAAGTCCATTAGGTTTTAAATAATCATTGGCTACTTTAATAGCATTAGGTATTCCACTTTTCAAAGTATCATAAGTATCTACTAGAAAGACACAGTTATCTTTATTACTTTTAGCATAATTTAAGAATGCTTGATATTCATCATTACTCTCTGTCACTAGTGAGTGAGCCATAGTTCCTAGAACTGGTATATTATATTTCATTCCAGCAAGTGTGTTTGAAGTACCACAGCAGCCACCAATATAGGCATATTTACTTGCTTCTATAGCAGAGTCTATTCCTCTAGCACGTCTAGCTCCAAATTCCATTACTGGTATATCACCTGCTTCATTGGTAATTCTTTTAGCAGCAGTAGTTACTAAAGAGGCATGATTAAAATTAGCAAGAAGTGCGGTTTCTAATAGTTGTGCCGTAATAATAGGTGCTTTTACTGTTAGTACGGTTTCATTAGAAAAGACTATTGTTCCATCAGGTACTGAATAAATATCTCCTTCAAATTTTAAAGTTTCTAAATAGTTTAAAAACTTTTCACTAAACTGATTTAAGCTTTTTAAATAATTAATTTCTTCTTTATTAAAATTAAAGTTTTTAATATAGTTAATAGTCTCTTCTAAACCACCACTTATCGTATATCCTCCATTAAAAGGATTCTTTCTAAAGAAGATATCAAAGTATACTTCTTCATCTTGCTTTCCTTGGTCAAAATAAGTCTGAGCCATTGTTAACTCATAAAAGTCTGTCATTAATGTTTTATTTTCCATCTTTATCTATCCTTTCTAGTGGTATTAACTAAGTTTACACCTTGTTGTTTTAGTAAAATTTTACTAGCTTCCACATAGTCACTACGTTCTTCTTCATTGTAAGTTGCTACTGCATCTAGATAAACATTTATTATATGCTTTCTATTATTTTCATCTAGATAATTAGCAAGCCCCAAAACTCCATTAGTAACACAAATATCAGTACAGCAACCAACTACATCAAATGTTTCTAAGTTTTTTTCTTTAAGTAATAATTCTCTAAACATAGGTGCTTCCATAAAACTAGTAGAATTTTTCTTAATACTAATAGTATCCTCTAATCCTTCAAATGGTTTAAGTTCATCTATTAATTCACTTTCCCCACTTCCATCTAGACAATGATTAGTATTACCAAATCTTGCAAATTCAACAGCATTTTTTGAATGACTATCTTTAATAAAAATGATTAAATCATTATTAGCTTTTGCTTCTTTAATTAGTTTTAGTTGATTAGGTAAAACTTGTTTTATTCTTTTATCATGTAATACTCCTTCATTCACAAATCCATTAACCATATCAACAATGATTAAACATCTTTTATATAATTTTAAATTATCTATCTCTTTCATTTTATCTCCTCTTATTAATAATTTGTTAATAACTATAGTTAAAATTTTTACAAGTTCTTTGACTTGTTATTAACATTATATTAATATCATATGCAGTTGTCAACCTCTTTTTAACATTTTTTTAAAAAGAAAAAACTATAGACAATTTTCTATAGTTAATTTTTATTATTATATTTAAATAAAGCGGATGGTCTATGCCCTTCTCCTGTTTTCATTTTATTAGTCTTGACAACTTTATCTTTAATAATTCTTCTAAATGCCGGATCTAACAATTTTTTATTTAATATTACTTCATATACTTGTTGTAATTCCCCTAAAGTAAAATACTCAGGCATCATATTAAAGACTATATCGGTATAATTAAGTTTATTTTTTATTCTTTCTAGTCCTGATAAAATAACTAGTGGATGGTCAAATGCTAGTGAACTATTATCTACTACTTCAAACTTATATCTATCAGTAGTCTTCTCATATAATTTCTTTCTAATTGAAAATTTAACTGTATCAACACCATTAGAAAGAACCATATCAACTATATCTTTTTTCTCTTCAAATAATACTACATCAAACCAAGAAGCATTACTATTTATCTGTTCTGTTAAACGATTTTTATCTACTAAAGCAATATAAGAAGTAGAAATTACTCTTGTTCTTGGATCTCTATTAATATCATCAAAAGTATATAACTGTTCTAAGTATATATCTTTAAGATTTGTCTCTTTCTTTAAAACCCTTTTAGCACATTCTTCTAAAGTTTCTGTCTTAGGATTCAAAAATCCACCTGGTAAACACCATTTATCTTTATAAGGATAATCATCACGTTTAACTAGTAAGATACTCATCATTTTTTTATTTGTTTTACGATAGTTTTCTTGTTTTTCAGAGGAAACACTAACAAGTAAAATATCTACAGTCATTGATAATTGATCAAACTCCTTAGGATTATAATGTTTTAAAAACTCTTCTTCACTTTTATACATCTTAATACTCTCTTTCTATAATAAGTACCATAGTTTTTCTTTATCTTTCATCACAGTCTTAACAATTCCTCCACCTAGACAGTATTCTCCATCATAGAAAACACAAGCTTGTCCAGGCGTAACTGCTTTAACGTTATCATAAGTAACATAAATAGTTCCATCGTCATTATAAGTTAGATTAACTGGCACATCTTCTGCTCTATAACGAAATTTTGCGGTACAACCAGTTGGTCTTTCATCACAATTAAAGTTAATATCTTCAATTATAGCACCATTAGAATATAAGTATTTATTGTCTTCTCCTTCTGCTACATATAAGATATTTTCATCAAGATTCTTACCAACTACAAATAATTTTTCTTTAGTACCACCAATATCTAGTCCTTTTCTTTGACCAATTGTATAATACATTAATCCTTGATGTTTTCCTACTATTTTATTAGTATCTATATTTACCATATTTCCTTCTTTACTTGGCAAATAATTTTTTAAAAAGTTCTTAAAGTTTCTTTCGCCAATAAAACAAATACCTGTAGAGTCTTTTTTACTAGCAGTAACTAAATCATACTTTTTAGCTATTTCTCTAACTTCTTTTTTTGTTTCTATATCACCTAAAGGGAATAAAACATTTTCAAGTTGTTCTTTACTAAGTTGTGACAAGAAATAAGTTTGATCTTTATTTTTTTCTTTACTTCTCATAAGACGACCATTTTCCATTTTAGCATAGTGTCCAGTTGCTATATAGTCAGCTCCTAATCTTTTTGCTTCCTTAACAAAAGCAGAAAACTTAATATATTTATTACACATTATATCGGGGTTTGGTGTTCTACCTTTCTTTAATTCATCTAAGAAATAGGTAAAAACATCATCCCAATATTCTTTAATAAAATCAATTCTATGTAGTGGTATACCTATCTTTTCTGCTACTTTTAAAGCATCATTATAGTCTTGTTCTTGTGGACAGATTGATTCATTTAAATTAGGATTACCTAAAAAATCATTATTAATAGTACTATCCCAGTTACGCATAAAAAGTCCAATAACATCATATCCTTGTTCTTTTAAAAGAATAGCAGCAACAGATGAATCTACTCCTCCACTTAATCCGATAACTACTTTTTTACTCATATATATCACTCATTTCTTGCTTAATTATAGCAAAAAACTAATCTTTTGTAAATTATATCAAAAACAGTCTTAAGAAATTAGGCATAAAAAACGTATCAAATAAGCTACAAAAAGCTGCTACTAAAACACTAACCAGTAAGACTTGTAAATATCTTTTCATGGAGTGTCTTAGTGATATATCTTGTTTTAAAAAAAGATAACTAAATAATTTCTTAGAAAAGAAACTAGCAGAAAAGCCTAGAAATATTAAGAATAGTAAGAATACAATTGGTCCTGGTATTAAGTAACAAATAGCAAGAATTAATCCTTTAAGTTTATAGGTCGTGAGAATAGAGACAATAGAAAAACTTAATAAAAAGCCTTTTCCAAAGCATAATATATAAATAAGTGGTAATCCTATAATAGAGATACCTAAAAGCCAAATTAATATAACTAATGATAAATTACCTATTAAACTATTAATAAGCATCGATAAGTAGTTAATATCGTTTTTCTTAATGCTATCAAAGAAAACATTTAACTGATTAGATATTAAGGTATGGTCACTCTTAGATAATATTAAGTTATAAATTATTCCTAATAAGATACCTAGTATGATAGTAATTATCACTGATAAGTATATTTTTTTCTGTTCATATAGTTTATTCTTTACTTTTTTACTTGCTTCATTCATTAGTATCACCCTAGTAAATCTTATTCTAAAAAACTCTTAAATTGTTAAAAAATCTTTTACAAAAAGTGACTTTTTTTATATAATGATTCTAGAGGTGAACAAGATGAATAAATTTATGAAAATCATGTCTATTATCTTAGTAGTAGCATTAGTTGTTAGTTTCTTAAGTGTTATTGTTTATTACGTTATTTAATATCAACATATCCTTCTATTTCAGGTACTATATCACCTACTAATAGTTGGTTATTTGAATATTTTATAATTATATCATTTAGACGTTCTTTATCATCAGCTAAAGTTAAAAGAGCAAGTCCTGCTATTCTATCAGCTAGATATTGATTTAATCTAACCATATCACTAGGTTCTATATGATATTTATTAACAAGTTCATTTACGGGACTATTTTGATATATATAATTGACATAGCTTTTAACAATCATGTCAATTTTTTTGTCTTTTTTTAAAAATCTAACTCTCTTCCAAACTTTCATTTTTATCAAATCCTTTACAAGTACTATATTATATCATAACTGTTTAACAGTTGGTAGATATTAACTCTATTTTTTTAAAAATTTTAGTCATACTAATATTGTAGCCTACTAAAGGAGTTGATTGTTTATGAATTTTTTAAAAAATAAAAAATGTAAGCTACAGTATTTCCTTCTTCTTTTATCTTTATTTATTATTCCCCTAAATGCTTATGCTTATTCGAACTATATTATCCCAGGTGGAGAAACTATTGGTATTGAGGTAAACTCCAAAGGTGTATTAGTCGTTGGTTTTTACAAAGTACAGAATGAATATATTGGAAAAGATGCTGGTTTTTTAGTGGGAGATAAAATTGTATCTATTAATAATCAAAAGATTACTACTATTGATGAGATGGTAAACATTGTTAATAAGGAAGCAACGAACAAAAAGTTAGAGGTAACTATTGAACGTAACAGTAAGACTTCTACTCTACCTTTAGATCTTGTTTGTGATAGTGAAAGTGTCTGTAAGACTGGACTTTATGTAAAAGATGAGATAACAGGTATAGGTACATTAACATATATTGATCCTGATACTAAAATATTTGGAGCTCTAGGACATGAAATACTAGAGAAAACTACTGGTGAAAGATTTGAAATCAAAGATGGTAAAATTTTTAAAGCTGATGTAACTAGTACTACTAGAAGTAGTAACGGAACCCCAGGTGAAAAGAATGCTATTTATGATAAAGGAACTATTTATGGTAAAATAACTACTAATGAAAAACAGGGTATATTTGGAAAATATCAAGATACTTTCCCTAGTAATGATACTTTAAAGGTGGCTACTAAAAATGAGGTGGTAAAGGGAAAAGCAACTATTAGAACAGTTTTAAATGGTAGTGATATTAATACTTATGAAATAAACATCCTAGAAGTTAACAAGAATAGTGATACTAAAAATATTCTCTTTGAGATAACTGACCCTACTCTTCTTGAAAAGACAGGTGGTGTAATCCAGGGAATGAGTGGTTCACCAATTATTCAGAATAATAAAATAGTTGGAGCCGTAACTCATGTTATTGTAAGTGATACAAAGAAAGGATATGGTATTTTTATAACAACTATGCTTGAAGAAGGCGATAAAAAAGGTGCTAGTAGTTAGCATCTTTCTTTATTTTCACGTATGTTTAATTGTAACACACAATATTTTTAGTTTTTAAGATTTATAATTAATCAAGCAAAAACATTGACAATATTCTAGATAAAATAGATAATATTGCTAATTAAGTAAAAAATACTAATACTAAATACAAAATATATTATAGGAGGAGATATAAAATGACTTTTGAGCAATTTATGAAATTAAGTGATAAAGAAAAAATAGAATCTTATGAAAAGTTAGATACTAACCATGATAGATTTTTAGCTCGCATTAATGAACCAATAAAGCTAAAAATTTTAGAACAAGGTGATCCAAAAAAGCCACTGACTAAAAGTCAACAGGAAGCATAAAAAAAACTAGAGCAATATGCAGCTAATATCTTGAGAGATTCTAAATAAAGTACTGTCCAGAATTTTAAAATAAAAATACTCCTATAAAGAGTACTCTTAATATGCTTTAAATTTATCTTTTACGCTTTTTACATCTACTAACTCAAATCTATATTTTTGTTCAACTTTAGGATATTTATTATGATCAACTTCACTTAAGAACATTTCTATAGGTCTTACCCATAAAGAACAATCATCATATAATTTACGATATACTACCATCTCCTTATGAGTTTCTGAGTCAAGAGCTATATCTTCCACTAAATAATGGTCACCCTTAAAGTGTTTATAAATCCCATGTATTACTAATTTATTCACTAACTTCACCCTTAAATTCTTTTAAAGTACCATCTTCACTTACTATTTCTGTAAGAGCTTTTTCTGCATCTTTTAATTCTTTATCACAGTCCTTAGCAAGATTCATTGCTTCTGTAAAACTTTTTATAGCATCATCTAAAGCGATATCACCATTTTCTAAAGATTTAACAAGTACTTCTAATTCACTCATTTTCTCTTCAAACTTTTTTTCTTTCTTTTCCATCATTTCACCTCTTATATAATAGTAGCTTCAATACTACCATCTTTTAATTCTATTTCTATCTTATCACTACTTTTCAAGTCTTTCACACTTCCAATAGCTTTATTATTATGTTTAATAATACTATAACCTCTATCCAAAGTTTTTAAAGGACTAAGAGCATCTAGTTTATTTATTAAAAGAAGATAATCATGCTTTTTCTTATCAAGGATAACTTGTGGCTCACTAAAACATCTTTTAGTTAATACTAAATTTAATCTAGCTTTCTTTCTATCTAATAAGTTTTTATAACTAGTAACAAGTCTATCTTCTAAATAATCTAACTTCATGGTCTTACTAGCATATAAATCGATTGGATTATTCAAAATATAACTATCTTTTACTTTTAATAATCTTTTCTTTTTTAATTCTAGAATAGTATTAATATTTTTAACATTACGAAGCTTTAACTGGTCAATATAGTTAATTACATCAGCTTTATTAGGTACAGCAAGTTCTGCAGCTCCTGTAGGTGTTGGTGCTCTAAGATCTGCTACAAAATCTGCTATAGTAAAATCTATCTCATGACCTACAGCACTAATAACGGGGATAGAACAGTCATATATTGCTCTTGCTACTATCTCTTCATTAAAAGCCCATAAGTCTTCGATAGAGCCACCACCTCTACCTACTATTAAAACATCTAGATTATACTCTTCTGCTCTTTTTATTTGTCTTACAATATCTTCTTTAGCATTCTCACCTTGGACAAGAGCTGGGAACAGAACAACTTCTACTAATGGGAATCTTCTATTAATAGTAGAAATAATATCCCTTATAGCTGCTCCAGTAGAGGCAGTTATTACTCCTACCCTTTCTGGTATTCTAGGTATTTTTTTCTTATGATTTTCTAAAAATAACCCTTCATTAGCAAGTTTCTTCTTTAACTGTTCAAAAGCCACATATAAGTTTCCTACTCCATCATCGTGCATCTCATTTACATAGATTTGATAACCACCCGTTGCTTCATAAACTGATATTTTACCTTTAACTAGTATCTTCATTCCATCTTCTGGGTTAAATTTAACACTTCTTGCACTACTTGCAAACATAACAGCATTAATTCTGCTACCTTCATCTTTAATGGTAAAATAAAAATGCCCTCTAGTATGAGCCTTAAAATTAGATATTTCCCCTTTTAAATATACTTCTTGTAAATTAATATCATTATCTATTTTATATTTAATATATCTAGTTAACTGAGTAACTGTTAAATACTCATTCTGCATCTTTATCCTCTTCATGATATATCTTATCTAAAACACCATTTAACATCTTCACAACTGATTCTTCACTATATTTCTTAGATAAATTTATTGCTTCATCAATTACTACTTTCTTTGGTGTATCTGTATAGATAAGTTCATAAATAGCTATTTCAAAAATTGCTTGATCTACCATATTTAATCTATTTATTTCCCAGTTAATTAAATATTTATTAGCTTTTTTATCTAATTCTTCTTTTTTAAGGATTACTTCATTTACAATATTTTCAATAAACTCTTTATTACGTCCTTCAATATCCATAAACATCTCATCTAAATCATAACTAGCTTTTGCTTTTTCAAAGACAGATACTTGATAAAGAATCCTCATAGCCATCTCTCTTGCTCCACTACGTGTCTCTTCCATTAATTATCACCTCACAACAACTTTATTATACTAAGAAAAAGACCTATTTACAAGCAAAAAAAGAAGCGTTTTACTTCTTCTTAGAAAGTTCCACAATTCTATACCAAGTAATTGGATCTACTACTC